>NZ_JAWOAI010000207.1:0-16118 GCF_033194735.1 Streptomyces sp. W16 | reverse complement strand
CTGCTGGCGGGCGGCGCGGCGATCGTGGTCGCCACGCGTCGTCGGCGCGCTTCGCACTCGTAACAGTCCTGACGGCCCTCGCGCCGGGATCACGCATCCCGGCGCGACGGCGACAGACAGCACACGCCCATTGGGCAAGGACCTTGCCCCCCGTCTAACCCTCCACCGTCTCCAGCCACAGCTTCACGTACCGGTCCACGTCCACGTCCAACCCCACGTCCACCAGGGCCTGTTCGCGTGCCCCGCCGTGGATCTCGGACTCGCCGTGGCGGGGTCGGCGGTCGACGACGGTCTGGCCGCGGCCGGGGCCCGGGGCGAGGGAGACCTCGACCGGCAGGAGACGGGTGGTGAGGCCGGCCGGGTCGGCGACCGCGCAGACCGCGCCCGCGTCGCCGAGCCCGCCGGTCGGGGTGGGGTCTCCGGAGGCGGCCGGGTCACGGTGGGCCAGCAGATCACCCGCCAGCTTCAGCCGGGGTACCGCGCTCTCCCGCAACCGCCGCACATCGACGGCCGGTACCTGGACCCGCTCGAACACGTCCAGGCCGTACATCGTGATCGGCACCCCGGCGGTGAGGAGGATCGCCGCCGCCTCCGGGTCGTGCCACACGTTGAACTCCGCGACCGGCGTGGCGTTCCCGACCGCCACCGCGCCGCCCATGAACACGATCCGCTCGATATTGCGGGTCACCTCGGGGAACGTCCGCAGCAGCAGCGCGATGTTCGTCAGCGGCGCGGTCGGAATAAGGGTGACCGGGCGCGCGGAGGCGAGGATCTCCCGGCGCAGCAGTGCCACGGCATCCACGTCGACGGGCGCACGGGTGGAGTCGGGCAGCCCCATGTCCCCCATGCCGTCCTGCCCGTGGACGTGCGCGGCCGACCGGGCCGGTTCGATCAGCGGCCGGGCCGCACCGCGCGCGACCGGGATGTCACCGGCACCGGCGTGGTCCAGGACGATCAGCGTGTTCCGTACGACCTGGTCCACGTCCGTGTTCCCGGCCACACAGGTGACCGCCCGCAGGTCGAGTCCGGGGTGCCGGACGGCGAACAGCAGCGCCAGGGCGTCGTCGACCCCCGTGTCGCAGTCGATGATCACGGGGATGGGCTGACCGGTCACGGCAGGCTCCTCTCACAGGCTGTTCGGCGGATCAAGGGTGACCTTACGCATCCGCCCACAGTTCGGCGCCGCGCGCCCGGACCCGCGCCGCGACGCGGTCCAGCAGCTCGGCGGGCGGCAGCGGTTCGATCCGGCGACCGTCCCGCAGCCGTACGGCGACCAGGCCGGCGTCGGCCTCCCGTTCACCGATCACCGCCTGGTACGGGACCAGCCGCGCCGCCCGGATCCGGGCACCGAGGCTGCCCTCGACGGCGACCTCGGCGCGCAGTCCTCGGGCGAGGGCCTGCTCTACGAGGTCGTAGGCCTGCCGCTCCTGCGCCTCGGACACCGGCAGCACCGCCAGCTGCACCGGCGCCAGCCACGCCGGGAACGCCCCGCCGTGCTCCTCCACCAGGTGCGCCACCACCCGCTCCACACTCCCGATGACACTGCGGTGCACCATGACCGGCCGGTGTTTCGCGCCGTCGGCGCCGATGTAGTGCAGGTCGAAGCGTTCGGGCTGGTGGAAGTCGATCTGGACGGTGGAGAGGGTGGCCTCGCGGCCGGCCGCGTCCTCGATCTGGACGTCGATCTTCGGGCCGTAGAAGGCGGCCTCGCCCTCGGCGGACTCGTAGTCGACACCCGATCCGTCCAGGACCTCCTTCAGCAGTTCGGTGGCCCGCCCCCAAAGGGCCGGATCGGCAACGTACTTGCCGCCCTCGCCCGGCAGCGACAACCGGTAGCGGGAGGCGCGGATGCCGAGGTCGGCGTAGGCGCGGGCGATGAGGGCCAGGGCGGCGCGGGCCTCCTCGACGGCCTGGTCGAGGGTGCAGAAGATGTGGGCGTCGTTGAGCTGGATGGCGCGGACGCGGGTCAGGCCGCCGAGCACGCCGGAGAGCTCGGAGCGATACATCCCGCCCAACTCGGCGATGCGGAGCGGCAGTTCGCGATAGCTGTGGGACCGGGAGCGGTAGATGAGGGCGTGGTGGGGACAGAGGCTGGGGCGCAGGACGACCTCCTCGCTGCCCAGCTTCATCGGCGGGAACATGTCGTCGCTGTAGTGCGACCAGTGCCCGGAGATCTCGTACAGCTCACGCTTGCCGAGGACGGGCGAGTACACGTGCCGGTACCCGGCCGCACACTCCAACTCCCTTACGTACTCCTCCAGTTGATGCCGTACGACGGCACCGTCCGGCAGCCAGTACGGCAGGCCCGCGCCCATCAGGGGGTCGGTGTCGAAGAGGCCGAGTTCGCGGCCGAGACGTCGGTGGTCGTACATGGTGAACTCCTCACGGAACAAAGGGCCGAAAGGCGAGCACCACGCGTCGAAGCCCCGGGGCACTCGCCCCGGGGCTTCGACTTGGTCAGCAGTCAGCGCGCCGGGACACTCTCCGGCGTCGTCGTCATGGACGAACGGGCGCGCTGCTTCATGCGGCGGACGCTAGCAGTCGTACGACGCCCGCCGCGATCGAATTAATCAAGCGAGTCGATCAAGCGAATCAATCAGGCGAGCTTCTTGAGGAGCTCGTCGGCGACCGGTGCCGAGGAGGCCGGGTTCTGCCCGGTGACGAGGTTGCCGTCGACCACGACGTACGGGGCCCACGGCTCGCCCTGCCGGAAGTCCGCGCCAAGCTCGACAAGCCGGTCCTGGAGCAGCCACTTCACCTTGTCGGCGAGGCCGCCCTGGGTCTCCTCGGCGTTGGTGAAACCGGTGAGCCGGCGCCCGGCGAAGGCGTTGGTGCCGTCCTCCTTGACGGCCGGGAGAAGCGCGGCCGGGCCGTGGCAGACCACGCCGAGCGGCTTGCCGGAGGCCAGGGCCAGGGTGAGGAGCCGGCCGGAGTCGGCGTCCACGGCGAGGTCCTCCATCGGGCCGTGGCCACCGGGGTAGTAGACGGCGTCGTAGTCGGCGAGGTCGACCTCGGTGAGCTTCACCGGGTGCTGGAACTCGGCGCTCGACGCGAGCACGGCGGCGACCCGGTCGGCGTTCTCCTGGCCGCCGTTGTAGTCGGCGGCGAGGCTGCCCCGGTCCACGGGCGGTACGACACCGCCGGGCGTCGCGACGACGACCTCGTGACCGGCCGCCTTGAAGGCCTCGTACGGGGTCACGGCCTCCTCGGCCCAGTAGCCGGTGGGGTGCTGCGTGCCGTCGGCCAGGGTGAGGTGGTCGGCGCCGGTCAGCACGAAGAGGATCTTCGACATGGGAGGTCTCCAGGAGGTCGGCAGGGGTCGGTGAGGTGTCTTCGACAGTAGGCGGGGCGCGGACGGGCGGCCAATGACGAATCGAATGGCCGGTATTGGTTTGCCAATGGGGTGATCCGCTGGAGGGGATCCGGTTTCTCACCCGGACGGCCCGGAGCGCTGGTGGGCGGGCGCGGGCGGTGGTGCCGTGGGAGCACGCGCCGTATTCCGCGCCACGCATCCGCGTCACGCGTCCGCCCCAGGAGGGACCCTCGATGACCCGTTCCCCGGCCCGTGTCCTCCTCCTCGCCTCGGCACTGTCGGCGGGCACGCTGCTGACGGTCGCGGGCTGCGCGAACGAGGCCGCCCTGCACAAGGTGACGAGCGCGCCCTCCCCGTCGGCCGTGCGCACCCCCGCCGCCCACGCGTCCCCGGCCGCCGCCCCCGTCCTCACCCAGGCACAGGCGCAGACCGCGCTGATCACGGACATGGACCTGGGCGCCCCCTGGACCCCGACGCAGGGCACGGCGACCTGGCGCGACAGCCTCCTCAAGGCGAAGACCGCCGACCCCGACTGCCAGCGTCTCCTGGACGCGCTCTACGCCGACGAACTCCTCGGCACCCCCGCCACCGCCCAGGCGGTGATCGGCCTCGACGACACCGACGACGAGGCCCAACTCCGTTACCAGGTGGCCGCGTTCCCGCACGCCGACGTGGACCGCACGCTGGCCTGGCTGAAGACGCTCCCGCAGAAGTGCGCCCAGTTCACGGCGACGACAACACGCTCGGGCGTCCAGACCGTGACGGTCACCGAGGCCACCCTCCCGAACGTCGGCGACGCCCGCGAGGGCCTCCACCTCACCCTCACGGGCACCACCCCGGAGGGCGACCAGTCCACCCTCACCCTGGACACCGCCGCCGTCCGCATCGGCGACGACACGATCACCGTCACGGCCGGGGGGCCGGCGAATGTACCCCCGGACGCGACCGGCCGGGCACTGGAGATCGGGGCGCAGCGGTTGACGGATGTGCAGCGGCAGGGGCGGGTGCAGATCTAGCAGCCGGCGGCTCCCGGCTACCGCAGCCGCCGATCGTCGGGCAGCGGGTCCAATCTCGTCCAGATCCTGACTGCCGCGGCAGGTGCTGCCATGCTTCCGGGCGGGGGCTCCTGATAAGCGATCACCATGTTCTGCGGCAACTGCTGATCCAGGTTGTAGTAGCCCAGGAACAGCCCCAGATCACGGCAGAGAGCGTGCGCTTCCCGCCCCGTCATCCCGACCACGTCAGGGACTTCGATACTCGTCGGCCTGTCACCCATCTCCGCACCATACGGGCGACCACGCCACGGCGGAGGGGCTTCAGGCCTCGACGGGCCTCCGTGAACGCGCCGAACGGCCGTCCAGGTGGACCACCACACTCGCGTGGAAACGGTCCACGGACTCGTCGACGCTGCGGATGAAGCCCGATTCCGCGGTGCCCCGGGTGTTGCCCATGCCTCTGAAGAGGGACAGGCGGAAGCCGGTGATCTGGGCTCCGTTCTTGGGGAGGATGTCGGCCGGTTCGGGCCGCAGGCGTTCCAGAGTGCCGCGCGGACCGCCCGCCTGTCCCTCCAGCACGGCTTCGACGTGGAGATCGGCCGGTGCCTCGGCGAGCCTGCGGACCAGCCGCTTGGCCCAGGTGAGGGGGTAGCCCTGGTCGGGTGCTGCGATCTCGATGGACGTACGCAGCTTGCCGGTGCGCAGGTCCGCGCAGAGGGCGAGGACACCGGGCGTGCCATCGATACGGAGTTCGGCGTCGAGTCTGCCGTCGACGCATAGGCGGTCGGCGAGGGCGGCCCGCCGGGAGGCCGGATCGGTACCTCGCTTGGCGCGCTGCACCGGCAGCACCTTCTCGCCGAGTTCGCCGCCGAGCCGTAGACACACCTGCCGGACCAGCCGTTCCCAGCTTTCTACGACCTCCACCGCGCGCGAGTCGCCCTGGCACAGGGTCTCGGTGTCGATCGCATTGCGCACCGGAACCCACGAGCGGCCCATGTTCTGGAAACCGTGACAGCCGGAGTTCTCGTGCTGGAGGTAGTGGAGCAGTTCCTGGAGCAGCCAGGCGTGCGCCGCGTTGCCGACCCCCTCGTGCCGGATCAACATCTGTGCCTGGTGGGCGACTTCGGCCCAGGACAGATGCCAGAGCGCCACCTTGTTCTTGCGCCGCCCGTCGAGCTTGACCTCCACCAGGGGGCTGCCCTCCAGCTCGACGTCGTTGGAGAGCGTGATGACGGCCTCGTATCCGCGCCGGGCCGCTATGTCGGCGTAGGCCTGCACCTGGTCCGGCTTGAGGGGGTTGCCGTTCGTCTTCGTCTCGACGAGCGCGGTCCACAGTTTGCCCGCCCGCTCGACCCGGATCACCCCGTCGGGCCGCCGAGGGGACTCGCCGTTGGGCAGCGTGACCTCGGTGAACGTCTCCATCCGGCCGACCGGGGCACCGAAGGCCGCCGTCAACCGCCGCCCGAACTCCGGCACTTGAGCCATCACCGACAGCAGCACGGAGGTCGCCCGGGTCTCCCGCTCGTGGTCGCTCTTGAGCGCGGAGGCGGGGAAGAGCCGGGCACCCCGCCAGGAGTCGTTCTCTGCAAGGGACTTCTTGGCCACCTTCGGCAGGGTGACCTTCTTCTTTGCGGTACGAGGACGGGCGGGACGGGTCGCGACCTCGACCTCGGCCTCGGGAACCGACTCGACCGCAGGGCTCGACGGCTGCGCGGGAATCGCGGCGACGGCTTCCGGTGTACGGACTTCAGCCTCGGCGTCGGACACGTTCTCCACGTCCGTGTCCACGTCCGTGTCCGTGTCCGCGTCGTCGTCGATGTCGACGCCGAAGTCCGTTGCCACACCGGCCAGTCCGGACTCGTAGCCCTGCCCGATCGCCCGGAACTTCCAATCGCCGCCCCGCCGGTAGAACTCGCCGAAGAGCAGCGCGCTGACCTCGCCGGGATCGTCGATCGAGAAGCGCAGCAGGCTCTCGCCGGAACCGTCGGCCAACGTCAGGCGCAGGTCCTGGAGTTCGGAGAAACGGGCACTCTCGTAACGGCTCGCCGCCACCACGATCCGCTCGACGCCAGCCGGGATCGCGGTCAGGTCGAAGGTGATCCGGTCCTCGCTACCGTCCGCCGTCGGTGCCTTGCCGAGCAGTTGCACGCTTCCGTCGGCGGCGACGGGGTTGTTGTAGAAGTAGAAGTCCCCGTCGCTGCGCACCTTTCCGTCCCCGGTCAGCAGCAGTACGGAGACGTCCGCGTCGCCCTCTCCCGTCGGACTTCCCCAGCTCAGGCTCATCAGCACCGAGCCGATGTCCTCGCTCAACGACGCCAGGCCGACGTTCCCGCCCTTGACCATCTCGTGCATGAGGCCCCCCAGATGCACGGCCGCGCGAGATGCCCCCGCAGCCCCTGTTTCGTAGCGATGTGTGACGCGCCCCACACCCTGCGCTTCACAAGCACCTTAACGCTCCGGAATCACCGGAATCTCGGGAACAGGTCAACGCTTCTCGTACGGGTCCGCCGGCTGCTTCACCTGGGTGACGGTCGTCGCGTCGAGGAGTGGGGGCCAGGCCCCGTCCGTGCCGAGTTTGCCCTTGGGGAGCCAGGTGCCGGTGACGGTGACCCAGGTGTCGGTCTGGGGGGCGTCGGTGGCCTCGGTGCCTCTGATCTCTACCTTGCTGGTCGTGGCGTCGGCGGCGCAGCAGGTGACGACGAGGCGGGTTACATACCAGGTGCCGTTCGAGCCGTGGGTGACGAAGCCCGTCATACGGAGCGTGCGGCCCTTGAGGGAGTGGCCGGTGTCGTAGATCGCCCGTGAGCTGTACTGGCCGACCGAGATGTCCAGCACCTTGGCGGCGGGCAGCGCGGGGAAGGTGCCCGCGCCCTGTGCCGCGAGTTGCGCCTGTTCGCGGCCCGCGCTGTACGAGCCCAGCGCGGGGGGTGGGAAGAGGAGGAGGGCCAGGGCGGGGAGGGTGAGGAGCCAGGCGACGCGGGGGCTGCCCGAATGCGAGTGACCATGCTCCTCGTGATCGTGGTCGTGATCGTGTTCTTCTTCCTCCGGGCGGTGCAGCGCCGCCCTGATCGCCGCCGCAACTCCCAGCAGGATCAGGAGAGTTCCCGACACGATCAGGTACGGGCGCAGCGCCGCCTGCACATACCGCAGATACAGGTCGCTGAAGAGCGAGATCCGCAGCACCGCCCCGCCCGTGAGCAGGAGCAGGACCGCCGAGCCGTAGCGCCTCACAGCAACCACCACCCCACCAGCGTGCTGCTCGTCACGGCCACCAGCCAGGTCGTCGAGGAGAAGCGGAAGGCGAAGGAACGGCCGAACGTGCCCGCCTGCAGCGCGATCAGTTTCAGGTCGACCATCGGCCCCACCACCATGAACGCCAGCTTCGCGGCGGGCGAGAAGCCGCTGAGGGACGCGGCCACGAAGGCATCCGCCTCGCTGCACACGCACAGCACCACGGCCAGCAGCGCGAGCAGGAGCAGTGACAGCCAGGACGAACCCGTGAAGATGTCCAGGATCGAGCGCGGTACGGCGATGTTGAAGGTCGCTGCCGCTGCCGCACCCAGCACCAGGAACCCGCCGGCGTGGAGGAAGTCGTGCTGCAACCCGGCGACGAAGGCCTTCACACCCGTGGGCGACGAGGCGGCGGCCTGGGTGCGCTTCGGGAGTCGTAGCCACTCCTCGCGGCCGAATCTCGCCCAGAGCCAGCCCATCACCACCGCCGTCGCGAGGGAGGCGACCAGGCGGCCGAGCACCATCTTCGGCTGGCCCGGGAAAGCGATCGAAGTGGCCACCAGGACGACCGGGTTGATCGCCGGGGCCGACAACAAAAACGCGAGCGCGGCAGCTGGTGCCACGCCCCGCCGCATCAGGCTGCTCGCCACCGGTACCGACGCGCACTCACAGCCCGGGAGTACGACTCCTGCCGCGCCCGCGATGGGGACGGCCAGGGCCTGGTTGCGGGGGAGGAGCTTCGTGAACACCCGCTCCGGTACGAACGCGCCGATCGCCGCCGAGACCACCGTGCCGAGCAACAAAAACGGCACACCTTGCACCGCCACCGCCGTGAAGACCGTCCACCAGGCCGCCACGGGCGGGGTGTAGAGGTCGATCGCCAGCATCGGACCGAGGACGGACACGACCGTCGCGATGGCTATGAGCGCGGCGCCGCCGAGTACCGCGTAGACCATGGCGCGTACGGCCAGGCGCAGGCCGTCGACCACAGTCCGTTCGTTCTGCACGCGCCTGTCTCATCCCGTTTCGCACGATTACGCCTCGTACTCGTACGTGGCACGGTAACCGTCGGCGCTGTGCGGTATCCCCGGTTTGTCAAAGAGGAGGCTGTGCGGGGGCCGGGCCGAGAGTCGTCGTGCCGGGGGCGGTGCGGTGGCCGAGGCCCGTGCGGTAGGCGTCGAGCGCCGCCTCCACCCGGCCGGTACGGCGGAGCAGATCGCCGAGCATGCGGCACAGGTCGGCCAGGTCACCGGCCGCGCCCGCGCGTTCCAGGAGGCTGAGGGCGCGGACGTAGTGTTCCTCGGCCGCGTCCGTGTCGCGGGCGTCCTCGGCGATGATGCCGAGGAGGCGGTGGGCGGCGGCGGAGTGCAGGGCGCCGCGTTCGGAGCTGAGGTCGCTGAGGACGTCGTGGAGGAGGGTGGCCGCCTCGTCGGACTTGCCGCGCTTGTGCAGGACGTCGGCCAGTTCCACGGCGACCTGGCTGCTGTACAGCGCCGCGCGCTTCGCCGTCAGCATGGCCAGCGCCTGCCTCAACTCGACCTCGGCGCGCTCCAGTTCGCCGTCCTGGGCGTAGACGTAGCCGCGCATCCAGTGGCAGTTGGCGAGTTCGGTACGGAACTGGAGCTGGCGGTACAGATCGGCGGCCTTCGCGAGCGAGGCGTCCGCCTCCGCGACCTTGCCCTCCGCTATCAGCGTCCGCGCCACCGACCTGTGCATGCGTGCCAGCAGCGCCGGGTCCGCCACCTGCGGCGCGAGCGCGAGCGCCAACTCGGCCGCCTGGGCCGCCCTCGCGTGGGCGCCCATGTCCATGTACGGCCCTATCGCGCTCGCGTAGAGGAGCAGCAGGGCATCCGGGTCGTGCAGGCCGCCCCGGTTCAGCTCGTCGAGGGTGGACTCCAACAGGTATACGGCGTAACGGAGTTCACCGGTGAGGTAGTGCGCCACGGCACGGCCTCGGATGGCGGGGACGCGGGAGGGGAGGGGTTCGTCGGCGAGGCGTTGCTCTGCGCGCTCGAAGTACAGGCGGGCGGCAGTGAGATCACCCGTGTCGAGGCCGCACTCGCCGAGTCCCAGCAGCGCGATGGCCTCTTCGTCCACCAGCCCGTGCGACTCCGCCTCCGCGAGCAACTCGGCGTACTGCTCCGCCGCTTCCTCCGACTCCCCGGTCGCCAGGGTGCGTTGGGCACCGGTCAGCCGCAGGCGCAGCTCGGTGGCGAGGTGGGCGGGGCGGCCGGTGGCCAACTCGTCGTAGGCGACGCCGAGTCGTTCCGCGAGGTGCCGCAGCGCGTCGTCGGAGGGGCGGACCCGGCCGGCCTCAAGGGTGGAGATGTACGCGGGTGTGTAGGCGGGCTCGGCCAACTGCCGCTGGGTGAGCCCACGTTCGTGCCGCAACTGCTGGACCCTGCGCCCGATGACTTCCGGGTCGTCCCGTCTCACCATGCATTAATCATGCCAGTAAGCCGAGTTACAGACTGGCCGGTAACTCAGTTACACGGAGAGGGAGTTGATGAAGTCCTCGAAGCGGCGACGGGAGACGGTGAGGACGGCTCCGCCGGGGTTCTTGGAGTCACGGATTGCGATGCAGGGGGCACTGGCGGCGACCTCCACGCACTCACCGCCGTTGGTGCTACTGAAGGAGGACTTACGCCACTCCACGATGCCGAGAGGGGCGCACTCGACGCAGTCACCGCCGTTGGTGCTGCTGTAGCTGGACTTACGCCACGTCTTCCGCCCGGTCTCCATAACGTTCCTCCATCACGCGCGCGATCAGGTCGGCCGAGTCCTCCACCGAAAGGGCATCGGCCTGCAAGCGAGCGTAGCCGACCGAGCGCTCCCTGATGACTTCCGGGTTGGCGGTCATGTGCGCCTGGTCGTAGCCCTCGGAGTAGTGGATGTCAGGGTCGTCATCGAAGCGCAGGACGGTAAAGGAGCCCACCATCCCGGCGTGCACGCCCACGGAGAACGGCAGCACCTGAATATGGACCCAGGGGTTGTTCCGGTAACTCACCAAGCGTGCGAGTTGCTTGCGCATGACCTCGCGGCCACCAACCTCGCGGAGCAGCACGGCCTCGTCGATGACGACCCACACCGCAGGCGGCTGCTTCTTCTCCAGGATGCGCTGCCGCTCCATGCGCGCCGCGACCAACTCCTCGACCATGTCCGGGTTTTCGACGGCCACCAGTGCCGCCGCGTACTCCGGGGTCTGGAGGAGGCCGTAGACCACCTGGCACTGATACGTCGAGATGTACGCGGCCTTCGCCTCCATGTCGGCGAATGCCTGGAACCAGTTCGGCAGTTGGCTCCGCAGAACCATGCCGATCATGCGCGAGAAGACCCCGTCCGTCATGAACGCGGCGTCGAGGCGCTCGGCGAAGTTCCGGGTCGGGAGCTTCATCGCCGTCTCGATCTGCCCGATCAGGGAGCCGGTGCAGTAGAGGATCTTGCCGAGGGCCTCCTGCGTGAGGCCCGCCGCTTCCCTCAAGCGACGGCACTCGTAACCGAAGTAGTCCAACGGGGATGCGCTCGGGTCTAGTTCGCGTACGTGGACCATGCGACGGTCACCTCCGAGTAGTTACGGCCTGTCGCCGAGAGTAACCATTCGACGCCGCCCCGGTGATGGGAATCACGAACTCTCCACCACGCACGTGCCGTACCGTGGAGAAATGTCCCCTTTGGCCAAGATCAGCGACTCGTACGCGCCGCGCTTCGCGGAGTTCGCGTTCGAGCCCGCCTTCGTGGCCGCGGTGGACCAGCACGTGGCCGAGCTGCGGGAACGCCTCTCGGCGGGCGGGCCGGACCTGACGCCCCCGCCCCCGGACCACGCCGACCTCACCGACTACGCGCTCGGTTTCCTGGACGCGCTCGCGGAGCTGGACTGGCGGGAGCCGGTCGGGCACGACTACGCGGTGTGCAGGCTGACGGCCATCAGCTGGCTGGTACACCGGCACGGGCTGCTCCCGGAGCAGCGCCGGGGTGACTGAAAACGGGTTTCCGTTGGCTCAACTCCCCCTGAAGCCCTTCCCGTTGCGCACTCCAACCCCTTAAGTTAGGCACGCATTAAGCGTGCTTAACTCATCGCTGTTGCCGTCGCCGTCACTGTCGTTGCGAGGTAGGTATGTCCGCGCGTTACGTCAGAGGATTCTGCGCCGCCGTCATCGCCGTAGCCGCCCTGATCGGCGCGGCAGCGGCAAGCCCGGCCAAGGCGGCGGACGGGGTCAACGCATCATGTCCTTCGCGCTGTAGCGGGGCAGATCACCCGTCGCAATCGTCCACGTCCCCAGCTCGGTAGTCACGGTGACGGTGCTGCCGTAGGGCAGGTGCAGCCGGTTCTCGTACGCGGGGCGCCCCTCGCGCTTGCCGATCTCCCACTGGTACGTCCACGTGCCGTCGCGCGGATCGACGATCAAGTAGTGGGGGATGCCCATGGCGGGGTAGTCGGCGGCCTTGTCCACGTAGTCGTTCTCGGGGTTCGACGGGGAGACGATCTCGACGGCGAGGAGGATCTCCCTGGGGTCGAGTGGATCGTCCGTCTCCATGGCGCTCCTCGGCACGACCAGGAGATCAGGGATGCGGAGTTTGCCAAGGGACTCGTCATCCGTGTCCGTGGCCTCGGCGACGATCACGCCGTCCGGCAACTGAGTGGACAGTTGATCGCGGACGACGACCGCCGTGAGCTGGTGGCGAGGGCGTGGGCTCATCATCATGACGAGCTTCGCGTCGCTGATCTCCGCGTACATGAAGCCGGGCAGTGGCGCGAGATGCTCGCGCAGCTCACGCAAGTGCCGGTAGATGGCCTGCTCAGTCATGCCCTGTTCCCTTCGGAGCAGTCACGAGGAGCCCGGGTCCACTACGCGAACGCTCCCTCTGACCTGCCGGTGGAACCCATGGTAGCCACGGCCGGTGTCCTGGGTCGTTCCCCGAACGCGAGCCCGGCCGGCGTGGCCGGGCCCCGTCCGGTTCACCAAGTAGTGCGGGTTCAGCACTTCCACACGGCCCAGTACAGCTCCCCCTTCAGGGAGCCGTCCGACCACGCGACAGGCGTGTCGATGTGGATGCCCGAGGAGCCCTGGCCCGGGTAGTACCAGTAGTAGTGGCCGTCGACCCGCTTGCCGTAGTGGACCTCAAGCCAGCCCACCGAGTGGCGGACGTACGGCGCGAACCAGTACGCGCCCTTGTAGCCGGGGCGAATCGTGTTGGTGATGGTGTTGCTCGCGGTGCGGGTGTTGCCGAGGGTCCAGGTCTGGGAGGTCGTCGAGCTGGCGGACATGCCGGCCTCGAAGGTGTCCGACAGTCCCGCGCTGACCTCGATGCTCTGGCCCTGCTCGTAGGAGTACGAGGTGTTCGTCGAGTAGCTGTAGTTCACGGCGTACGTGCCGTTGTCGGTGCCTGCGCAGTTCGCGACCACGTTGCTGGCCTGGTGCCGCTTGCCGAGCGCGGTCCAGGCGTTGACCTCGTGGTACTGGCACGAGTCGGGCTTCCGGCTGCCGCTGTCGTGGTTGCAGCTGGCCAGCACGTCCGGCTTGTCGTCGCCCCAGCCGGGGCTGGAGTTCGCGCTGGCGGTCCCCGTGGAGAAGGGGATGAGCACCAGGGCGAGAGCGGGCGCCAGCAGAGCCAGCCGGCGGCGGCCTCGCGGAAACACCTTCATGGTCGTTCTCCTCGTCGATACGTCGGTCGGCGCCACCACCCGCCACGGGTGGCGACGCCTCCGATCGTCATCGCCGGGGAATTGATCCGACAGTCCCGCCCAAGGGGCGAATCAACTCCGGATCACCCACCTCACCTGCGCTTACGTCACCGACGGCTACATGTCGGACGACCCCGGCATGTCCCTGCGCGGGTCCGTCCGCATGTCCGTGCCCATGTCCGTCCGCTCCCGCACCGGCTGGTTGCCCATCGCGTCCGCGCGGCCCGCCTGGTACGCCGTGAGGCTCCCCTTCGCGTTGGTCGTCTCGCGCTCCGCCGCCATCAGCATGCGCTCCATGCGCTGACGCATCGGCGCGATCATGCCGCCGCCGACACCGACGATCATGATTCCGGCGACGGTCCCGAGGGCCGCGTAGAGGACGGGCTGGGTGACCGACGTCGCGATGCCGGCCTGGCCGAGCGCGGCGATCACACCGAGCGCCACGATGCAGGCCCAGACGATGGTCGCGAGCATCCTGCCGTACGACATCGACGACAGCGCGCTGCCGACGATCCCGCGGACCGCGTTCGCGATGGCCATCGCCACCACGATCAGGACCACCGCGACGATGCCGCGCGGCAGCCAGGCGACGATGCCGTTGATCATCGTGCTGACCGGGTTCGAGCCGAAGACGCCCAGCGCGAGCTGGAGGGTGATCAGCATCAGCGCGTAGTACACGATCTTGCAGACGATGCCGGTCATGTCGTACTTGGAGTCCCGCAGCATCCGTGCCGTACCGGCCCGTTCCGAGAGCTTCTCCGAGCCGACCCTGCGCAGCACACGGTCCAGGACGCGGGCGATCATCTTCGACACGAACCAGCCGATGGCCAGGATGATCAGGAAGCCGACGAGCTTCGGCACGAACTGCGCGACCTTCGACCAGGCGTCGTTCAGCCCCTGGGTGAAGTTGATGGCGAGGGTGGATTCAGGGACAGCCATGCGCGGCACTTCCTTCGGTGGGTACTAACCGGCCCCCTGTTGCCAACAAGTGGAGCAGCGCCGCGGAGACCTGGCCGCGTGGGCTGGTCCGTACGGGTGACCTCAGCAGATGCGGCGGTACGGCGCGTCCGGCACGTAGGTCCGCCACTGGGCCCGGGTCAGCTCCGCGTTCCCCGTCCTCGCGCAGACCCGTGTCCGCGCCCGCTCCGGGTCGACGGTGTACCGCTGGAGCGGGACGTGCGCGCTGCCCGCGAACAGCGTGCCGCCGTCCGGGCTGAAGGCGAGGGACGTGACGGCCTCGCCCGGGGTCGTCAACGGGCCGCTGCTGAGCGGCTGTTGGGTGCCCACGTCCCAGAGCTGCAGGCTGCCCGCGTCACCGGCGACCGCCAGAGTGCGGCCGTCGGGGCTGAAGGCGAGGGCCGCGACGCCCTCCGGGGTGGTGCCGACGGGAGCGGGGAAGACGTTGCGCAGGATGCCCGTGCGGTGGCGGACCGCGCCGTCCCACAGGTGGACCCGGCCCGTCTGGTCGCCGACCGCGACTGCGGAGCCGTCGGCGGTGAAGGCGAGGGCGCCGATCTCGTCGCCCTGCACCAGGTCGCGCCCGGTGGACCGGCCCGAGGGCAGCCGGGCGATCCGCCCCTCACCGACCAGCAGCCCGCCGTCCGGACTGACGGCGAGGTGGGAGCCGGTCACGCCGGTCAGGACGGAGGTCCGGCGGCCGTGCGCGAAGTCCCAGGTCTCGTCGGCGAGTTGACCGATGGATGACGTGCGGACCGCGTGGAGGGTGTGGGCGCCGCCCGGGCCGAGGGCGAGGGAGACGACCGCCGCGCCCGGCAGATCCAGCGTCGCCAGGGATCTCCCGTGCCGCACGTCCCACACCCCGAACGGCTGCGCCACCGCCTCCCGGCCCGGCGCCGAGACGCCGTACGCGAACCGGGTGCCGTCCGGGCCGAAGGCCATCAGGGGGAGGGTGTCGGCGGGGACGGTCGGGAGGGCGGGGTCGGTGGAGACGGGGACGGGGACGGCCGGGAAGGTGTGCAGGAGACGGCCGTCGGAGGTGTCGTAGAGGCGGAAGAGGTAGCGGTCGCCGGTGCGTTCCGTCGTGGCGTAGGTGCGGCCGTCCGGACTGAAGCCGACGTCGTTAAGGGCGGTGGACCGCCAGTCGTGGGTGACCGCGGCCCCGAGGTCGAGGGTGTGGACGGTGCCGCTCTCCAGATAGCGCAGGGTGCGGCCGTCGCGGTCCCAGTCGAGGCCGCCGTAGAGGTGCTGGTTGTTGAGGGCGTGCCGGAAGACGGGGGCGCCGGGGTCCGTGAGCCGCCAGACGCGCAGCTCCGAACCGTCGGCCGTCGCCACGAAGGCGCCGTCCGGGCTGAAGGACGCGGACTGCGCCCCGGTGTCCTGAAGGTCGGCGACCCTGCGGCCCGTCGCGGTGTCCCAGACGCGCAGTCCGGTGCCGTTGGCGGTGGCGACGGCGAGGCGGTCGCCGGAGAGGGCGAGGACGGAGGTGTCGGTGTCGCAGACGCCGGGGTCCTGCCGCCAAGTACCTTGCAGGGGACGGGAGTCGGCCGTGTTCCACAGGTGCACGCCCGTCGCCGAACAGGCCGCTGCCGTACGGCCGTCCGAGCTGACTGCGGTGAGGGCCGCGTCCGGTGCTCGTGCGGCGAACGTGCTGCGGCCGTCGGCCACCGAGCGCAGCCGTACGCGATCGCCCTCGGTGGTGAGGAGGGAGCGGCCGTCGCCGGTGAAGTGGATGTCGCCGACGTCGTGCAGTTCCGGCGCGGACCAGCGGCGGGTGGCCGTGTTCCACAGCCGCAGCCCGCCGTCCCCCTCGGTGACCCCGAGGACGTGCGCGGACGCGCCGGCCTCCGTCACCGTGCCGGCGGGCACCCGGCCCGAGCCGGTGGCGCGGTGCGTGGCCACGTCCCAGGTGCGCCAGGCACGGCCGTTCGCGCTGAGC
>NZ_JAWOAI010000206.1:0-16173 GCF_033194735.1 Streptomyces sp. W16 | reverse complement strand
ACCGGCGACGCGACCGGCCCCCGGCGCGAGGACGACTGGCGCCCCGGGGCCGCGTTCCGCTGAAGGCCGCCCGGTGCCTACGCCGCCTCCCCGATCGACCTGCCGCGCTTGACGATCCGGCCCTCCTGCATGACCAGCACCACGTTCGCCGGATCCCCGAGCAGCCCGATGTCGGCGACGGGATCGCCCTCGCACACCACGACATCGGCGATCTTCCCGGCCTCCACCGTGCCCAACGACTCGTCCAGGCCCAGCAGTTGGGCCGCGTGCAGGGTTCCCGCGCGGATGGCGTCCAGCGGTGACAGACCCAGCCCCACCATGTGGCCGAGCTCCCGGAGGTTGCGTCCGTGCGGAACGGCGCCCGCGTCCGTGCCGAGCGCCACCTTCACCCCGCGCCGCACCGCCTCGCTCAGCCGGTCCGTCGCCACCTCCGCCAACCGGGCCTTCTTCTCGAAGGCGGCGGCCGTGAAGCGGTCCCGCTCGACGTGGAAGGTCGACAGCGTCGGGACCAGGAACGCGCCCTTCTCCAGCATCAGATCGATGCCTTCGTCGTCGATGAGGTAGCCGTGTTCGACGCTGGTCACCCCGCCGCGCAGGGCGTTCTTGATGCCCACCGTCCCCTGTGCGTGCGCGGCGACCGGCCGGCCGCGGTGCCGGCGGGTCTCGTCCACGACCGTCGCGATCTCCTCCACGGTCAGGCCCTCGTCCTCGGGCTGGTCGCTCGGGCTGTTGACGCCACCGGTCGCGCAGACCTTGATGACGTCCGCGCCGTCGCGCAGCAACCGCCGTGTCGCCAGCTGGACTTGGCCGGGATCGTCGGCCAGCTCGCTGAACGGCTCCAGCAGGGCCGAGGGGTCGTAGCCGCTGGGCATGCTGAAGTCGGCGTGTCCGCCGGTGTGGCTCATCAGCCGCAGCGCGACATGCAGCCGGGGTCCCTCGATCAGGCCGAGCGCCACGGCGTCGCGGTAACCGGCGTCGATGCCGCCGAGATCGCGTGCCGTGGTGATTCCGGCGTGCAGGGTCTCGCGCATACGGCGGGCCCGTTCGAAGACGGTGACGGTGGGCCGGTTGGTCAGCAGCCTGCCGGTGAAGTCGGCGTTGCTGTCCATGAGGAAGTGCAGATGGCAGTCGAAGAACCCCGGCAGCAGGGTCCGTCCGCCGCAGTCGACGACCGTCGCCCCGTCCGTCTCGGGCCTCGCGTGCTCCGGTCCGGCGTAGGCGAACCTGCCGTCCTCCACGACCACGGCCGCCGACTCGACGGGCGGGCCTCCGGTGCCGTCGACCAGACGTACACCGGTGAACACGACAGGGGCCGACGGGCGACGTTCGCTGTTGGCAGGCATGACCCACCTGTATCCCGCACCGGCCGCACCCGGCATCCGCGTCGGTCCGTTGGCCGGGACACCGGGCCGAGGACACGGAGGCCCGTGCCGTCCGGGGCGGATCCACCCCGGACGGCACGGGCGGGTCACTCAGCGCGGCTGGGCGAGTTGCGCGGCGAGGAGGTGGGAGTCGAGCAGGGCGGTGTCGCTGGTGCGGGCGGCTTTCGCGTAGCCGGCGAGCATGCGTTTGGTCAGGACGAGTGCCTGTGGGGAGCGCCGGGCGAGGGGTCTGGTCCAGGCGGTGATGGCGTCGTCCAACTCGTCGAGGGGCGCGAACTTGTGGAGGAGCCCGAGGTGATGGGCGGTGGGGGCGTCGAACTCGTCGCAGGTGAGCAGGAGTTCACGGGTCCGCGCGGCACCGGCCTCCGTGATCAGACGCCCCATGGCGCCGCCCCAGGCGGGTGCGAGTCCGAGGCCGATCTCCGGCATGCGGAAGCGGCTGGTGTCCGCCCCCGCGCGCAGATCGCAGTGGACGGCGAGCGCGAGGCCGGCTCCGATGACCTTGCCGTGGAGCCGGGCGATGGTGACGGCATGGGTGTTCTCCAGCGCCTGGCACAGCCGGTGGGCCTTGTCCGCGATGCGCCGCAGCGAGGTCCCGGTCGGATCGCCGGCCAGCGCCTCCTGGTACTCCCGGCGGTCCGCTCCCAGACTGAAGTCCTCGCCCAGGGAGGAGAGCACCAGGATCTGGATGTCCGGCTTTTCGTGGAGGCCGTCGAGGACGGCGATGAGCCCGTCCAGGACCGCGGAGCTCAGGACGTCGTCGTCCTGAGCGGACGGGTTGAGCCGTACATGGAGGACGGACCCGGTCCGGACGAGGCTTACGGCGGCGGCGGGAGGTGCGGTCTCCGCGTCGTCCACGGGCTCCGGAACGGGGGCGGGCGCGGCCGGGCTGGAAATGGTTGGCGGGTTCATGTCAGAGAAACGTCCAGGTTCAGGAGTCGCCTGAACGCCACCCGGGGTGCCTGCGCGGGGCGGCGGACCAGGGTGAGTCTCGGCAGGCGGGCGATCATGCGGCTGAGCAGGGTCTGTGCCTCCAGCCGGGCCAGGGGTGCGCCCAGGCAGTAGTGGATGCCTCCACTGAAGGCCAGATGGGTCGGCTTGCGCCGGGGGGCGAAGGAGTCGGGGTCGGTGAACCGGGCGGGGTCGCGCTGGGCGGCGCCCACCATGAGGTGGACCATCTCCCCGGCCCGGACCTCGGTGCCCTCCAGGAGGCAGTCCTCGGAGGCGACCCGGCTGATGACGTGGGTGGGAGGGTCGTAGCGAAGGGTCTCCTCCACGAACTCGGGGACGAGGTCCGGGTGTTCGGCGAGCAGACTCCAGCGGCCGGGGTCCTCGACCAGCAGGAGAGTCATGGTCGACAGCAGTGTCGAGGTCGTCTCCAGGGCGGCCAGCAGGACGAACAGGGCGAGGAAGTAGACGGCTTCGTCGGCCTTGTCCCGGTCCGGTTCGAGCTCGTCCCAGGTGCGTATCCACCGGGAGACGGGATCGTCCCCGGGATGTCCGCGCCGGTCGCGGATCAGCTCCAGGAAGTAGGCGCGCAGCTCCACCATGGCGGCGTCGGAACGGGCCAGCTGGCTGGCGTTCGGGAGCAGCTCCTGGGTGAAGACCTGGTCGTGGGTCAGTTCACGCAGCCGGGGCCAGTCCGCGCTGGGCAGCCCGAGCCAGTCGCCGATGGTGGCCACCGGGAGCTCCTCGCTCACCAGTGCCGAGAAGTCGGCCTCTCCCTCGTGCAGGCGCTCGTGCAGAGTGTCGAGGAGCCGGTCGACGACCTGGCTCACCCGACGGCCGATCTGTTCGATGGTGGTGCGGTCGAAGGAACCGGCCGACCGCCGCACCCGGGTGTGCTCCGGAGGGTTGAGCGCCGGCATGGTCCGGCTGATCTCCCGTGCGGAGGGGGCGCTCCAGCGGGTGCGCGCGCCTTGCTGTGCCCGCCAGTTGGTGTCCGGTTCGAGCCACACGCCGTTGCGCAGTACCTGGTCGCAGGTGCCGTAGCTGGTCACGAGGTGACCGCCCCAGGGCGCGGGGCTGACTGAGCCGCGCGCCCTGAGTTCTGCGTAGATGGGGAAGGGATCGGCCTGTCCGTCAGCCGTCCGAAGACGGGAGAACAGGGAGACGGTGGCCCGACGGTCCGATGCCGGAGTCGTGACGCTTCCCACGATGGTGGCTCCTCTCTGCCAGCCGCCATCCGTACCCGTGGGGTGTTTGAATCATCCAATAACACAGTGCTTTCGTAGGGTTACTTACATCACTCGCCATTCACCCAGGCCCGGAAGCGGCTGAACATCCCGCCCTTGGGGCGCGGAGCGGCGTGGGCCGGCCGGCCGAAGGCGTTCGGCTGCGGTACGGCGGCGGGCGACTGGGCGAGCTGAGCGGGAGACGGCCGCGCCGGCCGGGCCTTGGCCGCGGACGGCACGGTGCGGGGGGTGTACCGGATGGGCACGGTCACCAGCTGGCGGCTCCACGGCGCCGGCACCCAGGAGAGTTCCTTGAAGGGGACCCGCATCTCGACGTCGGGCAGCCGGTTGAGGAGGGACTCGACGGCCGTGGCCGCGATCATGAACGCCGGGTCCTTGGCCGGGCACGCGTGCGGGCCCGCGCCGAAGGCCAGATGCGCCTTGGAGCTGAGCTGTTCGCGGTGCGCGGTCAGCTTGGGGTCGGTGTTGGCGGCGGCGAAAGAGATCAGGACCGGGTCGCCCGTGTGGAGCGTCCGGTCGCCCAACTCGACGTCCTGCGTGGGGTAGTGGGCCGCGTAGTTGGCGATCGGGGCGTAGTTCCACAGCGTCTTGACGACCGCGTCCTCGACCGGCAGACCGCTCGGCCAGTCGTCGCTGAGGTACAGCGCGGCACTGGTGCCGATCGAGGCCGCCAGGGGCGCGGTCCCACCGGAGAGCAGGGTCACCAGCTGGTGCAGCACCTCCTCGTCGGTCAGCCGGGAGGAGTGCACCATCAGTCGGGTGGTGAGGTCCTCGCCGGGCTGCCGGCGCTTGAGGGCGATCAGTTCGGCGAGCGCGCCGCCCAGGGTCTCGTCGGCACCCGGGGTGCCCTGGAAGATCCCGGTGATCCCGGCGATCACGCGGTCGCCGAGCTCGGGCGGGCAGCCGAACAGCTCACCGAAGACCAGCAGGGGCAGCGGCTGGGCGTAGGCGGACATCAGCTCTGCCTGGCCGAGGGCCTCGGAGCTGAACTGGCTGATCAGGTAGTCGGCCGACTGCTGCGTCAGCCGGACGATCCGGCTCTGGTCGACGGTCGCGAGACTGTCCGTGACCGCCTGCCGCAGCCGGGCGTGCGCCGCGCCGTCGCTGAACAGGGCGTTGGGCCGGTAGCCCATCATGGGCAGGGCCGGGCTGTCCGCGGGTATCTCCCCCGCGTTCAGGGCGTTCCAGCGGCGCGAGTCCCGTACGAACAGGGTCGGGTTCTGCAGGATGTACAGACTGGCGTCGTAACTGGTGACCAGCTCGACCTCGACGTCCGGCGCGATGTCGACCGGGGCGCTGGGCCCCAGCGTGCGCAGCTGGGTGTACATGCTCTCGGGGTCGGAGCCGAAGTCGGACCCGTACAGCGGGACGTTGCCGTGCGCGGGGCAACCGGCCGGTGCCCCGGACGGGTCGAAGGGCTGTTGCATGCTGGCTCCTAGCCGAGTGAGGACAAGAGATGCTTCACGAGCGTGATGAGTGCCTGCATCGAGGAGTCCTGGTCACGGACGTCGCAGTGGATGACCGGGGTGTCCTCGGAGATGTTGAGCGCCTCGCACACTTCGTCGAGCGGGAACTCGTGCTTCCCCTCGAAGGTGTTGACGCCGATGACGTAGGGCAGGCCGAACGCCTCGACCAGGTCGAGGACGGGGAACGTCTCCTCCAGCCGCTCGGGGTCCGCCAGGACCAGCGCCCCCAGCGCTCCCCGGGACAGCCCCTCCCACATCTGCTTGAACCGCTCCTGCCCGGGGGTTCCGAAGATGTAGAGGACCAGGTCCTCGCCGAGGGTGAGCCGCCCGAAGTCCATCGCCACGGTCGTGGTCGTCTTGTCCGGGGTCTCGGAGAGGTCGTCGAGACCCTCGCTGGCCTCGGTGATCTCCTCCTCGGTCTGCAGCGGCTCTATCTCGGAGACACTTCCGATGTACGTGGTCTTCCCGACCGCGAAGTGGCCCACGACCAGGATCTTCACGGAGCGGGAGACGTCGGGATCCAGATACACGGGACTACGCTCCGGTTCGAATTCGCATCAGGCCGTCGAGCACGGCGGTCAGCAGGACGGGATCATGGCGTTCGGCGTGGGGCACCGGATTGCGCACATGGATCAGGCCGTCCTCTGCCATCTGCGCCAGCAGAATGCGGACGATGCCCAGGGGCAGCCGGGTGTGGGCCGCGACCTCGGCGACCGAGAGGAAGCCGTCCGCGATCAGATCCATGACCGTACGGGCTTCCGGGGACAGCGTCCGGGCCGCGGCCACGGCACCGTCCTGGGCCGTGATGATCGTGGTGTGCTCGTACTCGCTCTCCCGTGGCAGCGCGCGACCCTGCGCGATGACGAAGAGTGGGACTAATGGAGCCGTCAGCTCCAGCTCGCCGTCCAGTTCGTCACTCATCGCCCGTCCTTCCTCCCCGCGGGGCCGACCCGGCGGTCAGCGCCGGCATCGTGTCTCCCAGACGTACGGTGAACTCCTCGATGTCACAGCCGTGTTCGGCCGCTGCCGCGAGGAACGCTCCCTCGCCGGCCGCGATCAGGAACACCCAGCCGTGCTCGAACTCGATGACCGTCTGCATCCATTCGTCGTCCTGCTGCCCGCCCGCGAACGGCGCGGTCGCCCGGCTGTAGGCGTGGATGCCCGTCATGGCCGCCGAGATCGTGTCCGCGAGATTCCTGCCGATCCCCGAACTCGCCCCGCGCGGCAGACCGTCCGCGCCCAGCAGCAGCGCGTGCAGGGCGCCCGGCACCGACGCCACCGCTTTGTCCAGCTCCGCGAGCAGGAAGACCGCCCCGCCCCCGACGTCCTGCGTCGACGGGCGGTCGTCCCCGCTCTGCGCCGCGTCACCGCCGGTCACCCGCGCCGGAACCGTGAGGTTGTTGCCCAGCCGGGAGACCAGCCGGTTCATCCGGAACGAGAGCTGCTCCATGTCCACGTCGGGCTCCGCGGCGGCGGCCAGGTAGGCACCCTGCCCGGCCCCGATCAGGAACACCCAGCCGTGCTGGAACTCGATGACCGTCTGGATCCACTGCCGGTCCCGGGCCAGTCCGGCGAAGTGGGCGGTGGCCCGGCTGAGCGACTGCATCCCCGCCATGGCCGCGGAGATGGTCCGCACGTCCTGGCCGGTCAGGTCGTCCGTGGACCCGCGCGGCACGCCGTCCGCGGACAGCACCACGGCGTGCCGTGCTCTCGGCACGTTGTCCACGATGTCCTGGACCATCCAGGACAGGTCTGCTGTACTCATGCGTTTTCGGACCCTCCGGGCGTCGGAATGTCGAAGGAGGCCGTGTCACGCGCGGACTGAGTACCGCGCTGCAGGGCCGCCAGGCTGCCGGTGCCGCGCCGGGCACTGCGCCGGGGTGCCTGCTCCGTACCGGTGGTGACACCGGTGGGCGAGATACGGGAGCCACGCTTCGGCAGCCCGCCCGCCGTACGCGCCGACCGCCCGGTCTCCATCGGCCGGATGCTGCTCACGGGCGCCTCGGTGGCCGGCGGCAGGGTCTCCTCCATGGTCCACAGCTCCTCGGGCAGTAGGACGACGGCTCGGACGCCGCCGTACCGGGAGACACCGGTGACATCCACCGTGAAGCCGTGCTGACGGGCGATCAGACCGATGACGGGGAAGCCGAACTTCGGCTGGGTGCCCAGCTGGGACAGCCGGGGGAGGCCCTCGCCGGACAGCAGCGCGCTCGCCCGCTGCCGGTCCTCGTCGCCCATGCCGACGCCGGCGTCGTCGATGACGATGCACAGGTTCTTCTGGGCCTGGCGGAAGGTGACCTCGATCGGGGCGTCCGCCTGGGAGAAACTGGCGGCGTTGTCGAGGAGTTCGGCCACGGCCAGGGCGACCGGCGCGACGGCCGAGGCCTTCAGCGCGATGCCGCTGGGCTGCATGATCTCGACCCGCTGGAAGTTGCGGATCTGGCTCTGGGCGCTGCGGACGACGTCGTAGACGCTGGCGGGCTGGTTGCGGCGGCCCAGCGGCGCGCCGCACATGACGGCGATGCCCTGCGCCTTGCGGGCCATCTGGGCGTTGGCGTGGGTGATGTCCATCAGGTCGGAGAGGACCGCATGGCCGCCGTACTCGCGCTGGACCCCGTCCAGCAGGGTGGTCTGCTCGGCCGCGAGGCTCTGCAGGAAGCGGGCGGCGCCCTTGAGGACCGACTTGGTGTTCTCCTCGGCGGCCTGCTCCGCCTCGCGGATGACACCGTCCTGCTCGTCCCGCAGTGTGGTCAAGGTGGCCTGGGCGCGGTCGAGTTCACCCTGTGCGTAGCGCAGCCGCGCCTCCATCGAGGCCTCGGATTCCTTCTTCCTCCTGCCCAGGGCTCTGCTGCGGAGCACGAGCGCCACGACTGCGGCTACGGCTGTCACCGCTATCGCAACCAGGCACCAAAGAAGCACGTCTTGAGTCATGGAAACCTTTCCCGGCGCGTGGCACGCAGGCGTCATCGGGTACGCCTTGCAAGGATCCGCAACCCGTCCAGGGGACTGCATGACTGATCGACGCGGAGAGCTGACCGCGTTCAGACTCAAGGCCTGACCAAATGTGGATCAAGGTCGCAGACGGCGGAATGCTATCACCGTCAACCGTGGGTATCGGAGGTCACTCCACCGGGTTTCACGGAGTTAACACGCCTGCTGCGTAAGGGGTGTTGACCCTACCGGGGCACCGAGGACACCTGCGCCGCCGGATCGGTGAGCGGCGGACGTGCTCCGCCGGGCGGAGTGGTCACGCAGAGCGCCACGGTGAGGGGCCGGATTCCGCTCAGGCGTTGTTCTCCCGGGTCCTCGTCGAGTGGCGGCCAGATCGTTATCAGGTCCCGCTCCAGCAGCGTCTCCGCGGCCTGGACGCGCCAGCGGACGGTGCGGTCGCTGAGCTGGAGCCGGTCTCCGGCCGCCTCGGAATCGAATTCGGCGAGCACCCAGGCGCGCACGGTCTGCAGGAGGTCGCGGCTGTCCGTCGCCAGGGGGCGCAACAGCTTCTCCGCCCAGGCCCGGACAGGGGTCACCCCGAGGACGTCGTCGAGCGAGACCTCGCGGTACGGCGACGGGTCGGCGCCGTGGGTGGCGACGATCTGGATCGCCAGCGAGACCACGACGCGATCGAGGGTGCGTTCGGGGACGAAGCCGAGAGCGGCGAAGACCTTCGCGACGCGACGCTGGAGCGTGTTGCGGTGGATCCGGATGATGCGCGACGCCTTGGTGGTCTTGAACTCCAGCGCCATGGCCACAGAGCTGAGGATCTGCATACCGCCGGTCGCCGTCAGCACGGGGTGCAGCACCCTGCTCGCCCAGGCCCGGGCGAGATCGGCCGGGAGTATGTCGGCGAGACCGAGGGCCTTCGCCTTGTTCACGATCATCTTCTCGGTCCGGTACTCGGTGCGGCCGAGCGCTTCGAGCGCCTCCGTGTAGGCGGCCCCCACGTTCGCCATCGGGTAGGGGCTGCTGCCGCCGACGCTGACGTGGGCTCCGTCGAAGGTGGTGAGAAGCCGGCCGATCTCCTGCTCGGGGTCGTGCTCGGTGTGCACGGGAACGACGTTGATGATGTGCTCGGGGTAGGCGGGGCAGCGGACCGGAAGCGTGGTGTCGCCCAGGTCCTTCTCCATCTCCGCGAGGACCAGGTCGCGGTGGGCGGAGCCGCAGTTGATGATGAAGATCCGTGCCTCTTCGCTGTCGAGCAGGCCGGGCGACACACCGGCCATCACGCGCTGGGCGTCGGTGACATGACCGGTCATCAGCAGCTGGAACACCGACAGGCGGATTTCGGTGAGGGCCTGTCTGAAGTCCGGCTCGTCCAGCCGTCCCGACGGCAGCAACGCCAGGGTGAGCGCGTTCGCCGCATGGGAGACGAGCGCCCGTTCGCCGGCCCCGGAAGGGTCCTTCAGCGCGACCGCGAGGAACTGGTCCCTGTTGCCGAGGAGTTCGACCCGGGCGAACAGGCCGGCGGGAGTGGTGAGTTGGCGGCGGTCCGGGTTCGTCAGCACCGAGGCCAGCGCGATGGGTGCCGTCGGAGGAGCCGCCGCGAGTATCTTCCCGCGTGAACTGATGACGACCTCCGCCGCGAGTTCCCGCGACAGCAGGTCGGCGATGCTCTGGACGACGTCGGCGGTGGGTGCGCGGAGCTGGTCGAACAGCGAGCTGAGCCGGGCGGCGTGCTGCTGGAGGGCGACGACGCTCATCTCGGTGACCCGGCCGGCCAGGTCGGTCTTCCACTGGTGCAGCGTCCGGTTGGAGGCCAGCAGCGGTATTCCGTAGTGCGAGGCCCCGGCCCGGGCGGCGTCCAGGGCGTCGCCGGAGAGGGCGCCGGTGATGACCACACCTGCCGCGCGACCGCCGGCGAGGGTGGAGAACAGACGGTCACTGTCTCTCAGAAAGCTGATGTCGGAGACTATCAATACCCTTTCGATATTCTCCCCTATCCAGTCGGTATCGGATAAAAGCCGTACGGATCGGACCTCTCGGTCGGCGATGCCGCCGGAACTCGCGGAAAGCCCGAGCTCCGGTATGTTCACAAGCTGCCGAAGGCCGATCATGAGGTAAACACCATCCTTTATCTATAGCAGCTCACCGGGCGTATTCCGTTCACGCTCCTGCAGCGGGGAGAAGAGTACGCCGACATGGGCCGGGCAATGCATGAATGGGCCGGGCTTGGCCGCGACGGTGGAAACCGGAGCGCTGAGGTCCCACAGCGCGTCGACCGCGTTCTCGATCGCGGCCTCCGCGATCGAGGTGGCCAGACCCGGAGCCGGGCAGCGGTGCATTCCGGCCGACCACGCGAGATGGCTGCGATCCAGCGCGTCACCCCGTCCCGGCCGGCCGGGATCCAGCCCGGTGGCCGCGTGACTGACCAGGACCGGCACTCCCAGGGGAACCCGCACGCCGTACACGGTCTTGGGCCGGCGGGCGTAGTGCACCGAGGAGTTCGCCACCGGGCAGCGCAGGGAGAGGGTCTCGTTCATGGCCGTGCGAAGAGTCACCGCGCCGCCGACCAGCCGGCTCGCGTAGGCCGGCTCGGTCAGCAGGGCGTGGAGGGTGGATCCGATCCAGGCGGCGGTGGGCGCGACCCCCAGCACGATCAGCGACGCCAGCAGGCCGACGGCCTCCTGGTCGCTGAGGGCGGCGGGGTGGGCCAGCAGGAACGACGTCAGATCCGTACCGGGGGCTCTCCGCTTCGCCGCGACCGTGTCCCGGAGGATGCCGGCCAGGTCGGTCCAGCCCAGCGTGGCGTCGGGTGCCGCGGAGGTGAGGGTGTGCACCGCGCTGCTCAGGGGGTCCGCCGTCCCGGGTGGGCAGCCCAGCAGTTCGGTGAAGGCGAGGGCGACGACCGGCTCCGCGTACTCCCGCATCAGATCCGCGTGGCCGCGGGCGGCGAAGCGGTGGATGAGCGTGCGGGAGTCCCGGTGCACACGGGCCCGTATCTCGTGCACGTCGATACCGGCGAGGCACTCCTCCAGCGCCCGCCGCAACCGCTCGTGGACGCGGCCCTCGGCATGCTGGACGCCGGGTACCACCATGAACGCGAGTTCGGCGGGGATGCGGTTCTCCGCGACCGCGTTCCAGTGCCCCGGGTCCCTGGTGAAGTCGGGGTCGGCGAGGAGCGCGCGGGCGGCGGTCCAGCCCGTGACGACCAGGGCGTGCACCCCCTCGGTGATCTCGGCCCAGGCCACCGGGCCGGCGGCCCGCAACCGGTCGTAGGCGTCCTGAGGCCGCTCGCGGAAGTCGTCGCCGAACAGCCGCGGTGCGGGGTGATGAGTGCTCATGTCGCGCTCCTCATCGGCCGGAGTATGTCCGCGACGAGCGCGATCAGGCCGGTCTTGGCGGATTCGAGACGGCGCGCGTCGAGGTGGACCACGGGCCGGTCCGGCGGCAGGGACAGCGCGTCGCGCAGCACCGCCTCGTCGTAGGAAGGAGCGCCGGCGAACGTGTTGATGGCGATGACGTAGGGGACGTCGGCCTCTTCGAGGAGTCCGATCGACTCGAAGGACTCCTCGATACGACGGGTGTCGACGAGGACGAGACCACCCAGAGCTCCGTCGAGGAGAGAGCGGATCATGTCCGCGAACCTCGGCTGCCCGGGCGCGCCGAACAGGTAGACGACGATCCCGCCGCCGAGCGTGCGCCTGCCGAAGTCCATGGCGACGGTCGTCGTGGATTTCGTGGCGACATTCAATTCGTCGACCATTTGGCCTGCCCGGGTCAGGCGTTCCTCCGTGCGCAGCGGCGCGATTTCCGAAATCGCACCGATATAGCTGGTTTTCCCGACTCCGAACGCCCCGAGAACGACGATCTTCACTGACCGCGTTCCGGCCGGGAGATAAGGGTGGCTAGAGGCGTTCGAGACCATGGAGCACTCTTTCGAGGAATTCGGCCTCGTGGCGCTGCGCCACGGGAACGAAGGGATCGGCTGCCAGCAGATGGCCGCTCGCCACCAACTCGGCGACCAGAGTGCGGACGACACCTCCCGGCATGTGCAGATGGGCCGCGACGTCCGCCACCGAGAGCACACCCGGCGCGCACAGCGCCATGACGCGCTGGGCCTGGGCCCGTAACCCGCGGCACTTCACCAGGGGATCGACCGACAGCAGGGTGGCCAGGTCCACGTGGACGGTCGGCGGTGCGGGATCCGAACCGATGACCGTGTAGGAGCGAACGACGCCGCGGCGCGAGTGACCCGCGGCGGAGACCGGGCTCACGCCCGGTGCGGTTTGCGATCCCTGGACGCCAGGAACGGCTCCAGCGCCTTGGTCAGCTTCAACGCCTTCGACAGCGCGAGCTGGGTGTTCGGGTGGACCACACCGCCCTCGACGGCGAGGGCGAGACCGCTGTTCCGGCCGGCCGTCAGCACCAGAACGGTGTACGTGCCGAAGTCGATCGTCTGCACGCGGGGTGCGGGCAGGGTTCCCGGGGCCGTATGACAGAACTCCGCGAAGTTGCGCTGCAGGGAGTACAGGCCCGCGACCACGGCGCAGGACCGCTCCATCGCCTCACGGCCGAGGCCGTCGGCGGAGGCCAGCGGCATCCCGTCGGACGAGAACAGCACGGCGGAGACCACACCTTCCCCTAACAGGGCGTTGAGTTGGGGGCTCAGGTCGGCCGTGTCGGCCGTCGCGTGCTGGTACCCAGTCATTCCGGGAGTCGCCCTTCCGTGGTGTGCTCGGTGCCGAATCCCTCGGCCAGGATGTGGCTGATCTGTTCGAACCCCTTGGTGAGTGCCGCTGCCTCGGGGTCGCTGAGCGTGTGCTGTCGAGGTGTCATGTCCTGGGTCCGGGCACGACGCGGCTGCCGCTTGGGCAGGGCATGGGCGCGCGCCGGACTCGTGCCGGCCTTGCTCTCCTGCGAGGGCGGCATGGCCGGAGAGCTGTGCTCGGGCGACACGGCCGCGGCGGGCAGCACGGCCGGAGCGTGGTGCGCCGGCACCGGAATCGGCTCCTCGTGCCAGCCGAACCACGGCGGAACCGGGATCGTCTCCGTGTCCGACGCCGACGCCACCGGAGGCGGCACGGGCCGCAACTGGGCGACCGGCGGCACCGACCCCGCGCGGAGGGCGGAGTTGTCCGCGTCCGCCTCCGTGGCCAGACGCTCCGCCGGGATCAGAAGATCCGCGCGGACGCCGCCCGAGGCGGACGGCGACAGCGACACCCGCAGGTCGTACTGGTGGATCAGCCGCCCGATGATCAGGAACCCGAGCGAGAACGGCTCGGCGAGCGCGGTCACATCCGCACCGCCCGAGGCCAGCGCCTCCTCCGCCCGCTCCAGCTGCAGCGGACTCATGCCCAGGCCGCTGTCCTCCACGGTGATGCGGATACCGGCCCGCACCCGCTGCACATACGTGGAGGCCTTCTCCCCCGAATAGGCCGTGGCGTTGTCGAGCAGCTCCGTCAGCGCCACGATCACCGGCTCGACGATCAGACCTTCGACCAGTACGTCGGCGGTCTCGGCCTGGAAGGTGTACTCGACCGCGTCGAAGTGGTGGATGTGCCCGCGGGCACTCTCGATGATCTCCAGGACGGAGCAGTTCGCACGCTGCACACCGGGCCAGGAGTTGGCGAGGATCCTCAGGCGCTGCACGGTGTGGCCGGCCAGCGTGACCGCGTGGTCGATCTTCGCCAGCGCCCGGGAGGTGGTGCTGCCCGCGACCGTGCCCTGATCCTCGTCGGCGTCGAGTGCCGCGTCGATGTCCCGCTGCGCCCGCGTCAGGCCGGCCTGGATCTCCTCCGCGGCCACCCGCACACCGGCACCGGCCGATTCCTCGGCCTGACGCCGTACGTCCGCCGCGGTCTTCCGCAACAGCGTGTCGAGTGCGCTGAGATATCCGGCGATCTCCGAGCCCTCAAGGGAGTCGTGACGCAGCCCCGGCCGGTGCAGCACCGGGACTCCGCGGATCTCCTGGACCACGGCGGGCAGCCGCTGCTCCACGAAGTGCTCGACTTCGCCGATCACCAGCTGCGCGTACTGCCAGCTGCCGAAGGCCTCGTCACGGGCCTGTTTGAGCTGCCGTTCCCACTGGGCGCAGATCTCGTCCATCTCCGCGGTCTCGGCGTCGCGGCGCAACTCCGCGTCCCGCAGCGCGACTTCCGCCTCCCGCAGCCGGGTCCGGGCGGCCTTCAGACGCCGCGCGTTTCTCCGTCGGCCCGGAAGCAGCGCCGCCCATGTCGCCACCGCCGCCACCGCCGCACTGGACGCACCCACCGCCGCTTCGATCAAACCGGTCACAGGAATCTGGCCATCCTCAGGAGGGAGCTGTGGCGTGCGGGTCAGGCGGCCTCTCCCAGGCCGTGCGGGAAGAAGGCGAGGAACCGGCAGCCGGCCATCGAACTCGGGTAGTGCACACTCCCGGGCTTGCCCGAGATGACCGAGCCCTTCGGCCAGGCCGTGTGACCGTCGTGGAACTCGCCGTCCAGGATGACCAGATGCTCCCAGCGGTGATGCAGGTCCTCACCGGCGTTGGCGCCGGGGGCCATGACGTACTCCTGGATGACGGAGGGATCCTCCGGGGCGGCTTCCTTGATCGTCTTGACGGTGATGAACTCGGTCAGGGCGGTCGCAGGCATGTCGTGCGTCGAGGTGACGCTGAAACCAGGAAGCATGCTGTTCCTTCACGTTGGTGTGCGGCCGGGGTGGGATCCCACCGACGGGCGGCCAACCCCTGTATGGCCGCCCGGCCTTGGGAACATATGAGCCGTCACACGGGCCCCGCCAGCCCACGAGTGCACCATTTCGACGGCTCCTCATTGCCGCGGCGCACCAGGCCGACCCCTTCATTGCCACCGTGCACCATTGGGCGTCTCGGCGTTGCCACGGTGCACCGCGGGGCGGACAAGGTCGGACGGCGGCGGGGCAGTTCGAACGCGAAGAGTCCGAGGACACTGAGGGATGCACACACGCACCGGCAGCTGTTTGTGGCCAGGTGCGGACGCTGTCGGGCCGAGGCGACAGCCGTCGCGGCAACGGCCGGGGCCGCCACCCCCCACAGGAGAGGCCCCGGCCGTCGCGCGGCACGGGCCGCGCGGCGGCCCGTACTCTCTACAGCGTCAGGAGTGCGTTTTCTGTCACACCGCACGCCGAAGCAAGTAGTTGCAGCTTGTACGGACATGGACGAGGAGCAGTTTCAGGTCGTAACGTGCCTTTCGCGCCGGAGGGCGGCCGCGACCAACAAATTCGAGGGACCACGTGCTGGGGGACGACGCGGAGCTGACCGCCGCGGTGCTTGCGGCACAGGACGGGGACGAGACCGCGTTCCGGACTGTGTACCGCACGGTGCACCCACGGTTGCTCGGATACGTACGGACGCTGGTCGGCGAACCGGACTCCGAGGACGTCGCGTCCGAGGCCTGGCTGCAGATCGCCCGTGACCTGGACCGCTTCAGCGGGGACGCGGACCGGTTCAGAGGATGGGCGGCCCGGATCGCCCGCAACCGCGCCCTGGACCACATACGGATGCGTGGCCGCCGCCCCGCGACAGTCGCCGACGAGACCGAGCTCACCGGCCGCGCCGCCGAGTCCGACACGGCCGTGGAGGCCATCGAGGCGCTGGCCACCGGCCGCACCCTCTCCCTCATCGCCCAGCTGCCGCAGGACCAGGCCGAGGCCGTCGTCCTGCGGGTGGTGATGGGCCTCGATGCCAAGACCGCCGCGGAGACCCTCGGCAAGCGGCCCGGCGCCGTCCGCACGGCCGCGCACCGCGGTCTGAAACGGCTCGCGGAACTGCTCGGCGGCGACCCGGAATCGGCCGCGGCCCTCGATGCCCTGCCACCCCAGCGAGACCCGCGCGACCGCGCGGTGACGTCCGCCACTGTGACGGATACGCGCGCGCGGACGCAGAAGGACATGTGATGGCCGACGAGCGCTCTGCTTTGCCGGGGGACGCCCCCCGGACCCCCGGCCGATGGCTGGACCGCGAAACCGCTGAGCTCCTGCTGCGCGGCGAGTCCCTCGAAGCCGTCGACCCGGCCGCCCGGGACCAGGCCGAACGGCTCGCCAGGACCCTTGGCGCGCTGTCCGTGGAACCCACCTCGGGCAAGACCGAACTCCCGGGCGAGGAAGCCGCGTTGGCCGCCTTCCGGGCGGCGCGCACCGGCAACGATGTCGAGCGGTCCGCCCTCGGCAGGCCCG
>NZ_JAWOAI010000205.1:0-16231 GCF_033194735.1 Streptomyces sp. W16 | reverse complement strand
GGCACGAGCGCCCGGATCACCCTCTCCAACCTCTACGGCCAGTCCCCGCTGACCGTCACCCACGCCTCGATCGCCCTCGCGGCCGGCCACGACAGCTCCGCCGCGGCCCCCGGCACCATGCGCAGGCTGACCTTCGGCGGCGCCACCTCCGTCACCGTCCCGGCCGGGCAGCAGACGCTGAGCGACGCCGTCCGCCTCCAAGTACCGCAGGGCGCCGACGTGTTGGTCACCACCTACGCCCCCGCCGAGTCCGGCCCGGTCACCTACCACCCGTACGCCCGGCAGATCTCCTTCATAGCCGACGGCGACCGCGCCGAGGACCCGGCCGCCACGCCGTACACCCAACGGACCTCGGTGTGGCGCTACTTGACCGCGCTGGACGTGCTGAGTCACGACGCGACCGGCACGGTCGTCGCGTTCGGCGACTCGATAACCGACGGCTCCACCTCGACCGAGAGCGCCAACCGCCGCTGGCCGGACGCCTTTTCGCAGCGGCTGCGCGCCGCCGTGGCGGCCGGACGACAGGATGTGCCGCGCTACAGCGTCGTCAACGCGGGCATCAGCGGCAACCAGATACTCACCGGCCATGCCGGGCGGCCCGCCGAGAACCAGAGCGGACTGACCCGCTTCGCACGTGACGTACTCGGCCGGCCGAACGTCAAGGTCGTCGTCCTCGACCTCGGCGTCAACGACACCCTGCACGACGCCGACGCCGACGCGATCCTGGCCGGCCTGCGCACGCTGGTCCGCCAGGCCCACGCCCACGGCATCAAGGTCGTCGGCGCGACCCTGACACCCTTCGGCGGCTACCCCCGGTACTCGGCGGCCCGGGACGCCGTACGGCAGCGGGTCAACGCGGAGATCAGGAGCGGCACGGTGTACGACGCCGTCGTCGACTTCGACAAGGCGCTGCGCGACCCGTACGCCCCGCGCAGGTACGCCGCCGAGTACGACTCGGGCGATCATCTCCACCCCGGCGACCGGGGCTACCGCAAGATGGCCGACACCATCGACCTGACGGACCTCAAGGGCGCGGTCCCCGCCCAGCTGTGAAGCGGCGGATCAGTCCCAGTCGCGGTGCCTGCGCTCCCGCCGCTCCCGGTGCCGCTCACGCCGCTCCTCGTGCCGTTCCCGCCGTTCCTCGTGCCGGCGGCGCATCGCCTCGCGGTGCTCCTCCATGGCCTCGCGGTGGGCGTCGTGCAGGCCGGACAGGGCGTCGTGGTGGGAGCCGTAGAGCTCCTTCGTCGGGGAGCCGCCCTCCAGTTTCTGCCGGCGCCGCTCCTCCTTGAGCCGCTGGCGCTCGGCCCGGGGGAGCTTGCGTTCCACGCCGACCCCGCCCCAGAAGGCGAAGCCCGTGACGATCACGCGCGGGGCGCCCGGGTCGCCCGGCACGCCCTCCTGGCTGTGGTCGAAGCCGCCCATGATGCCGATGCCGCGCACGACGACCTCGACGCCCGGCGGCACGATGATCTGCGCACCGCCCATGATCGCGATGCAGTTGATCTCGACCTCGCGGTCCGCGAAGTTCGCCTCGCGCAGGTCGATCTCGCCGCCGCCCCAGAAGGCGACAGCGGTGAACCGCTTCGGGACCGTCCAGCGGCCCTTGCGCTGGAACCCGGACATGATGGCCACGGCAGCGGTCGAGGACCCTTCGCCGCCGACGATCCGCCCGGCCCAACTCCCGCTCTCCACCGGCTCCTTGACCATGTTCACCGGCGGCGGGACGACCCCGGCGGCCGGCAGGTCGGCTGTGATGGGGGTCAGTTCGCCGTACGTCCGCGCCTTGTACGTCGCCTCAAGACGCTCCTCGAACTCCTCCATGTCGAGCCGGCCCTCGGCGACGGCGTCGCGCAGGACCTCGGCGACCCGCTCACGGTCGGCGTCGGATGCGCGGAGCTCCGGGACTGCGTCGTCGGTCATACAGGGCAGCCTACGAGGTCCCCCGGCGAAGAGCCATGAGCGGCTACGAGACCGCCTTCTCGGCCTGTTCCGCGTACATCTTCGCGATGACCGCCTCGATGTCCGGCTCGCGCACCGACAGGTCCACCATCGGGTACTCCGCCGCGATCCGCGCCACCAGCGGAGCCGCCGACGCCGACGCCGGGAACGTCAACCACTGCCGCGGGCCCTCCACCTTCACCACCCGCGCGTCCGGCACCTCGATCGGCGGCAACTCCCGCTCCAGGTCCACCACCAGGGTCCGCTCGCTCTCCCCCGCCTCGTGCAGCCCGGTGAGCGGACCGTCGTACATCAGACGCCCGTGGTCGATGACCATCACGCGGGAGCACAACTGCTCGATGTCCTGGAGGTCATGGGTGGTGAGCAGGACCGTGGTGCTCCGCTCGACGTTCAACTCCCGCAGGAACTCCCGGACTTTGGCCTTGGAGATGACATCCAGGCCGATGGTCGGCTCGTCGAGGTAGAGCACCTCGGGGTCGTGCAGCAGGGCCGCCGCGATGTCTCCGCGCATCCGCTGACCGAGCGAGAGCTGGCGTACGGGGACGTCCAACAGGGCGCCCAGTTCGAGGAGTTCGACACAGCGGTCGAGGTTCTCGGCGTAACGGGCGTCCGGGATCCGGTACATGCGGTGCATCAGCTTGTACGAGTCGATCAGCGGGAGGTCCCACCACAGGGTCGTACGCTGCCCGAACACCACGCCGATGCGGTGCGCGAGCCGGGTCCGCTCGCGGGACGGGTCGATGCCGGCCACCCGCAGCCGGCCCCCGGACGGGGTGAGGATGCCGGTCAGCATCTTGATGGTGGTCGACTTCCCGGCGCCGTTCGGACCGATGTAGCCGACCATCTCGCCCCGCGCCACACCGAAGGAGATGGAGTCGACGGCCCGCACCTGCCGCCGCTCCCGCTTCATGAACCCGGTCTTCTTGCGCACGTCGAAGACCTTCTCGACGCGGTCCAGCTCGATGAACGCCTGCTCTGTCACCCTCAACTCCCGGTGCTTCGGTACGACTTGAGCCCCGCCCGCCAGGCCAGCCCGGCCAGCGCGCAGAAGCCGAGCGCCACCAGCGGCGAGGCGAACTCCGCGCCCGGCGGCAGATCCAGCGGGTACGGCCGCCCCAACACATAGGAGGCGGGCACCCAGTTCACGAAGGCGAGCGGCAGCATGAAGGTCACGCCCCGTACGAAGTCCTTGCCGAACACGGCCGGCGGATACTGCAACAGTGTGGTGCCGCCGTACGTGAACGCGTTCTGCACCTCGGCCGCGTCCTGCGCCAGGATCTGGAAGGCCGCGCCCGCCACGAACAGCGCCCCGAAGATCGCCGCCCCGCAGATCAGCATCACCGGCACCAACAGCAGCTTCCCGACAGTCCAGTTGACGTCGATGTGGAATAGCGCCCACCCGAGCACCAGGCCGCCCTGCGTGATCCGGCCCAGGCGGCGCAGCGCGAACCGGTCCGCTCCGATCTGGGCCAGCACCGGCGCCGGGCGCACGAGCAGGGTGTCGAAGGAGCCGTCGCGGATGCGGGCACCCAGCACGTCCATCGAGCCGAGCACCAGGTCGGAGATCCCGAACGCGGTCGCCGACAGGCCGTACAGGAAGGCGACTTCGGGCAGCGACCAGCCGCCCAGCGAGTCGACCTGCGAGAACATCAGCAGGATCGTGACGAAGTCCAGGCCGGTCACCAGCAGGTTGCCGACGACCGTGATGACGAAGGACGCGCGGTAGGTCATGCTCGACCGGATCCACATCCCGGCGATCATCCCGTAGGCACGCAACCCCTCGCGCCAGCGCGGCAGTTCCCCCGTCCGGTACTCGCTCCGGCGGGTCGTCTCAACCACCCTGCACCACCACCCTCCGCGTAGCCGCCGACTGCATCAGCCGCCCCGCCGTGAGCAGCACCACCGCCCAGGCCGCCTGGAAGGCGTACGCCTGCAGCGGGTCGGTCTTCCCCATCAGCACATCCGCCGGCATCTGGATCTGCGCCGCCCACGGCAGCGCCCGCACGACGTCGCCGAGCACGCCCGGGAAGGCGTTCAGCGGGAGCACCATGCCCGAGCAGAAGATCCCCAGGATCATCACGGCCTGGTTGATGCCCGTGCCGTCCATCAGCCAGAACACGCTCAGGGCAGCCAGATAGCGGATGGCGAAACTGACGAGGATCGCGAGCAGCAGCGCCACCAGGAGAGCCGCCCAGGACGTGACGTCCGTGGGCAGCGCCATCGGGAAGAACAGCGAGCCGAACACGAACGGGATCACGCCCCGCCCCAGCAGCTGGAACATGGACCGCCCGAAGTCGCTTGCCAGCGACCACAGTTGGAGATCGGCCGGCCGGTACAGGTCGACGGCGATGTCACCCGTACGGATGCGCTCCATCAGGTCCTTCTCGAACCCGCCGCCCTGGATCGCCAGCGTCGCGTACAGGCACTGCCCCAGCCACACATAGGTCACCGCCTGCGCCTGGTCGTACCCCCCGAGATGCGGTCGCTCGTCCCACAGCGCCAGATACGTGTAGACGAGGACGACTCCGAACACGGTGTTGGTGAACACCCCCGCGAGCGTCGCCGCCCGGTACGTCGCGTACCGCCTGAAACCCCCCGCCGCGACGGCCGCGTACAACCGCCCAGCGCCCACAGAAATCAACCTCCTCCCCGTCTTGACACCGAAGCGCAGGAGCCTAGTCCGCAGGTGGTGACGCACGCCACGCATTTTCCGGGCAAGTGCGTGCCGATCGGCGGGAACGGAACGCATGGTGCGAGAGTCTTCGTCTGGGGGCGCAGAAGCGCACAAGGCCGTACAGGAACGTACGCGAGGGCGTAGGGGACCGTACGACGCGAAACAGGAGTCCGTGCACGACATGAGCGACCAGCCGCAGCCGCAGCAGCCGAACCAGGGCTGGGCACCGAGAGAGCCGGAAGCGGCTGCCGCACCCGAGGCGCCCGGAGCGCCCGGAGCAGCCGGGGGCGAGAAGCCCAAGAAGGCCAAGCGGCCCAAGCGCACCGGCTGGCGCCGGATCATCCCGACTTGGCGGATGACGCTCGCCGGGGTCGTCACGCTCGTGGCCCTGCTGATCGGCGCGTTCTACCTCGGCTACTCGCTGGTCAAGATCCCGCCCGCCAACGCGCTCGCCACCAAGCAGTCCAACGTGTACCTCTACGCGGACGGCACCCAACTCGCCCGCGACGGCGAGGTCAACCGCGAGAACGTCGGACTGGACCAGGTCTCCGCCAACGCCCAGCACGCCGTACTGGCCGCCGAGGACCGGGACTTCTTCTCCGAGTCCGCCGTCGACCCGAAGGCGATGGTCCGCGCCGCCTGGAACACCGCCACCGGCAAGGGCACCCAGTCCGGCTCCACGATCACCCAGCAGTACGTCAAGAACTACTACCTGGGCCAGGAACAGACCGTCACCCGAAAGGTGAAGGAGTTCTTCATCTCGATCAAGCTGGACCGCACGGAGTCCAAGTCGCAGATCCTGGAGGGCTACCTCAACACCAGCTACTTCGGCCGCAACGCCTACGGCATCCAGGCCGCCGCCCAGGCCTACTACGGCAAGGACGCCGTCGACCTCGACGCCGGCCGCGGCGCCTACCTCGCCGCGCTGCTGAACGCGCCGAGCGAGTACGACGTCGTGGCGCATCCGGAGAACAAGGCCGCGGCGGTGGCCCGTTGGAACTACGTCCTCGACGGCATGGTCAAGAAGGGCTGGCTCACCGAGTCCGCGCGCACCGGCATGAAGTTCCCGATGCCGAAGGAGGCCACGGCGTCAACGAGCATGTCCGGGCAGCGGGGTTACATCGTCACCGCGATCAAGGACTACCTCGCCACCAACAAGATCATCGACGCGGACACCCTCGAAGCCGGCGGCTACCGCATCACCACCACCCTGCAGAAGAGCAAGCAGGACGCCTTCGTGAAGGCCGTCAACGACCAACTCATGTCCAAGCTTGACAAGAAGAGCCGCAAGGTCGACAACTACGTGCGCGCGGGCGGCGCTTCGGTCGACCCCAAGACCGGCAACATCGTCGCGATGTACGGCGGCATCGACTACGTCAAGCAGTACACGAACGGCGCCACCCGCGGCGACTTCCAAGTCGGCTCCACCTTCAAGCCGTTCGTCCTCGCCTCCGCGATCCAGAACGGCTCGCAGACCCAGGACGGCCAGACCATCACCCCCAACACCTACTACGACGGCACCGACAAACGCCCCGTGGAAGGCTGGAGCGGCGGCTCCTACGCCCCCGAGAACGAGGACGGCGTCTCCTACGGCGACATCACCGTCCGTACGGCCACCGACAAGTCCGTCAACTCGGTGTACGCGCAGATGGCCGTGGACGTAGGGCCCGACAAGATCAAGCAGACGGCCATCGACCTCGGCATCCCCGCCGACACCCCCGACCTGACCGCCACCCCGTCCATCGCGCTCGGCCCCTCCACCGCGAGCGTCCTCGACATGGCGGAGGCCTACGCCACCCTCGCCAACCACGGTCAGCGGCACACGTACACGATGATCTCGAAGATCACCAAGGACGGCACGGACCAGGTCAAGCTGCCCGCTCGGAAGACCACCCGCGCGGTGAGCCGCGAGTCCGCCGACACCACGACCAACGTCCTGGAGAGCGTCGTCGACAACGGCACGGCGACCGCCGCGCAGGGCGCCGACCGCCCGGCGGCCGGCAAGACCGGCACGGCCGAGAAGGACACGGCGGCCTGGTTCGCGGGCTACACCCCCGACCTCGCCACCGTCGTCTCCGTCATGGGCCAGAACCCGAACACCGCCGCCCACGAACCGCTCTACGGCGCGATGGGCCTCGCCCGCGTCAACGGCGGCGGGGCGCCAGCCGAGATCTGGGCCCAGTTCACCAAGTCCGCCCTCAAGGGCACCGAGGCGAACGACTTCGACCTCCAGCTCCAGGACGGCGCCGAGACGGTCGCACCCCCGAGCATCCAGCCCTCGCAGCCGTCGACGACGAACGGCCAGGACAACGGCGGCACGACCACCACCGGCGGCCAGGGCGACCAGGGCCAGACCCAGGGCGGCACCACCGACGGAGGAACGACCGACGGCGGCACCACCGGAGGTACGACCACCACCGACGGCGGCACCACGACGACCGGCGGCACCACAGGCACCACGACGGACGGCAGCACGACCACCACCGGCGGCACGACAGGCACCACCACGGACGGCACGACGACGACCGGCGGCACGACGGGCACCACGACCGACGGCACCACCGACGGCACGACGACAGCCGGAACGACCGCGGGCCCGCAGAGCACGGCACGGAAAAAGGAGTGACCGAAGGCCGCTGAACGAGCGCTGCACGGCAAAGGGGCTGGTGACGACGGTCACCAGCCCCTTCGAGGCTTCTTGAGGCTTCGTACTACAGGTACAGGCCGGTCGAGTCCTCGGACCCCTCGAACCGATCGGCGGCGACGGCATGCAGATCACGCTCACGCATGAGGACGTAGGCGATCCCGCGCACCTCGACCTCGGCGCGGTCCTCCGGGTCGTAGAGAACCCGGTCGCCGGGCTCGACGGTCCGTACGTTCTGACCCACCGCGACGACATCGGCCCAGGCCAGCCGCCGCCCGACCGCGGCCGTCGCCGGAATCAGGATCCCGCCGCCCGAACGCCGCTCGCCCTCGCTCTTGTCCTGCCGCACGAGCACACGGTCGTGCAGCATCCGGATGGGCAGCTTGTCGTGCTGGGTGCTCTGCTCGTCTCTCTTGGCGCTCACGCCCACGAACCTACCTGCCTGGGACCCGTCCGTACGCCGCCGGGTGCCCCGCGAAATCAGCCCTTACGACCCTTGCCGCGCCGGGACCCGAGGACGAACAGCCCCACGACACCGACGGCGACGAGGGCAACGGGAACGATCCTCTCCACCCTCGGCGCACCCTCGTCGTCCACGAACTGCCCCTTGACGTCACTCACGACCCGGTTGACGCCGACGTACGCCCTGCCGAGGGTGTGATCGATGCTGGACGCGACCTTGGCCTTCGCGTCGCCCACGATGGTCTTCGGGTGCACCCGCACCCCGATCTCGTCGAGCGTGTCGGCCAGGACGTCGCGGCGACGCTTGATGTCCGCCTCGATCTGCGCCGGGGTTCTGGTGTCCGGCGTGTTCGACGTGTCCGTCACCGTACGGCCTCCGAAGTCTGCTGGTACTTGTGCCGGACAGTCTGTCAGCTCTGGCGCGGAGTGCACTGTCAGCACCCCCGGTTACGCTAGCGCGATGAGTGAACGACTCCAGCCCGGGGACGTTGCCCCCGCCTTCACGCTCCCCGACGCCGACGGCAACGAGGTGTCCCTCGCCGACCACAAGGGCCGCAAGGTCATCGTCTACTTCTACCCGGCGGCCCTGACGCCCGGCTGCACCAAGCAGGCCTGCGACTTCACGGACAACCTGGAGGTGCTGGCCGGCGCCGGGTACGACGTCATCGGCATCTCCCCCGACAAGCCGGAGAAGCTCGCCAAGTTCCGCGAGAAGGAGAACCTCAAGGTCACCCTCCTCGCGGACACCGACAAGCAGGTCCTCGACGCCTACGCGGCCTTCGGCGAGAAGAAGAACTACGGCAAGACCTATATGGGCGTGATCCGCTCCACGATCATCGTGGACGAGTCCGGCAAGGTCGAGCACGCGCTGTACAACGTCCGGGCGACGGGCCACGTGGCGAAGATCATCAAGGACCTGGGGATCTAGACCTCCAGCACCTTTCCGTACCCGAACGAGATCCACACGTCAGGAGGCAGGTCGGCCCGCCCCGGCACCGGCCTGCGCTCCTCGTTCCACTCCCCCGGGGCAAGGTCCTCACCGACCCGCCGCCAGAACGCCACGGCCCCCGGATTGGCGTCCTGAAACGCGATCTCCCAGTGGCCCGGATGGCGTCGTACGACATCCTGGACAGCCCGCAGCCCAACCCCGCCGCGCCGGATTCCCCGCACCACGAAGAAGCTGTTGAGCACGTGGACGGGCCCACTGAGCCCCCGCACGAACGCGAACCCGACGGGCCGCTCCCCACTGAGGAAGAGATACGGCGCCCAGTCCTCACCCCCACCACCGAACGCCGCGTCCACCCGCTCACTGCGGAACGTGCCGTCGGGGTTGGGCAGTTGAGGCTGCGCCGCGGTGTCGAACTCGGACAGATCGTGCCGGAACATCAGCCAGAGCCGCTCGATGGTGGGGCGGTCGGCGGGGGTGGCGGGTCGTATGTCCACGGTCGTGGACGAGGTCTTGGTCATGAAAAAAGCCTCCCGGGAGGACAACAGTCCACACCTTGAAGGCTTCAGCGATCTGCAGTCTACCAATCAGCTTTACGGTTCGAGCGTGACTGTCCGACAAGCGGTTCGTTACTCCGTACGAGGTCACGAACGTGTGGTCGAGATCGGAGGGGAACCATGGGGGTCAGCGCGTATTCGCGAGAGCGGCTGGAGGAGGCGGCTCAGGGGGCGCGGACGTTGTCGGAGGCGTTGGAGCGGTTGGGGGTGGATCCGGGGAGTTCGACGCGTCGTTATGTCCTTGGGCGGATGAAGAAGCTGGGAGTGGACGTCTCGCACTTCGATCGGGAGGGCGTGAAGTGGACGAAGGAGATCCTTCAGGCGGCGGTCTCGGCGTCGACGAACATGTGCGAGGTACTGCGGTATCTCGGGCTGGAGGTCGTAGGCGGGCACCACACGCACATCAGCCGACGGATCAAGGCGTACGACATCGCTACCTCGCACTTTCAGATGCCGAACCGGCGCGGTGAAGCCCGGCGCCCCCGGACACCTGAGGGGCTACTCGCCGAGCAGCCGGCCGGGCAGGCTCGGCGCATCCCGAGCGATCGACTCAAGTGGGCGATGAAGGCCTCGGGAATGCGGGAGCAGTGTGCTCTGTGCGGTGCAGAAGCGGTATGGCGAGGCCATCCGCTCCCGTTGGAGGTCGACCACATCGACGGCAACTGGCGTGACAACCGCATCGAGAACCTGCGTTTCCTGTGCCCCAACTGCCATTCGACGACGGACAATTACCGAGGGCGTGGAAAGGGACGCGGCAAGGGTGGTGTCTCCTGAGCACCGGCGTGCAGTACACCCGCGAGCGACTCGCCGAAGCCGCCACACGCTGCTCAGACATCGACGAGGTCATCGCCTTCTTCGGTACGCAGCCCTACGGCAAGCTCCGCCGCTACCTCTTCCTGCGTTTCGACCACTTCGGAATCGACGTCTCCCACATGCCACGTCGGAGACGGTCGAACGCGGCGCAAGCTAAACCGGCCAGTAACGAGCTGCGCCGTGCGGTCGAGGAAACCACGTCCATCGCGGACACGCTTCGCGCACTGGGAATGCAGCCGTACAACAGCAGATTGCGCACCCTGTTCCGCCAGTGGGTGAAGGAGGACGGTCTCGACACCTCTCACTTCTTGGGACAGGCGCACCAGCGAGGACGACCGGGCAGCGTGCCTCTTCGGCGCGCCGAGAACATCCTCGTCCTACACGACGGTGGTCGCCGGACGAAAACTCACCTGTTGCGTCGGGCGCTCCTTGAGGTGGGTGCGCCTGAGATGTGCGCCGAATGCGGGATCGGTCCCGAGTGGCTCGGCAGACCCATGACGCTGGAGGTCGATCACATCAACGGGGACTGGAGCGACGATCGACGTGAGAACCTGAGGTTGCTGTGTCCTAACTGCCACGCGATCACCAGCACCTGGTGCCGAGGCGGTCGGCGAAGGTCCCCTTAGCTGCGGGCCATACGACCGGTAGCATGTCGGGCACGCGGCCGTGGCGAAATCAGGCAGCACGCGAGGGTTTTAGGTGCCCTTGGGCGAAAGCCCGTGTGGGTTCGAATCCCACCGGCCGCACGCTAGGAGGGGCTGTCTGCAAGGACAGCCCCTCCGCCGTCTCAGCCCAACAACTCCCGCACCACCGGCACCAACCCCCGAAACGCCTTCCCCCGATGAGAGATCGCGTTCTTCTCCTCAGCCGTGAGTTCCGCGCAGGTGCGCGTGTCCCCCTCCGGCTGGAGGATCGGGTCGTAGCCGAAGCCGTTCGTGCCCACCGGGGAGTGGCGCAGCGACCCCCGCAGCTGCCCCTCGACCACCCGTTCCGTGCCGTCCGGCAACGCGAGTGCCGCCGCGCAGGCGAAGTGGGCGCCCCTGTGTTCGTCCGCGATGTCCGAGAGCTGGGCCAGGAGGAGGTTCAGGTTGGCCTTGTCGTCGCCGTGGGTGCCTGACCAGCGGGCGGAGAAGATGCCCGGTGCGCCGTTCAGGACGTCGACGCAGAGGCCGGAGTCGTCGGCGACCGCGGGGAGACCCGTTGCCCGGGCCAGGGCGTGGGCCTTCAGCAACGCGTTCTCGGCGAAGGTGACGCCTGTTTCCTTGACGTCGGGGATGTCGGGGTAGGACTCGGCGCCGACCAGGTCGTGGGGCAGTCCCGCGGCGGCGAGGATCGACCTCAGTTCGGTGATTTTCCCGGCGTTGCGGGTGGCGAGGATCAGGCGTGTCATGGCGTCCAGTATCCCAACCCCCGCCGCGCGCCTACGAGACACCTACGACGTGCAGACCTTCGTCAGTTCGCCCGCCGCGTCGGTGACGGGGCTGATGTCGGGGGTGTTGTCGCCGTTCTTGACCGCCGTACGGACGTTGTCGACGGCCTTTTCGAGGCTGTCCACGGCCTTGTTCACGTCCGCGTTGTCGGTCTTGTCGCCGATCTTGTCGAGGTCCTTCTCGATGGAGTTGAGGGACTGGTCGGTCTGGGTGGGGTCGTTGGCCGCGTTCTCCACCGCCTGTTGGAGGCCGGTGACGCTGTCGGCGATGGTGTCGGCGGTCTGGACGCAGTCGATGGCCTTGTCGACGGCGTCGCAGCCGGTGGCGAGTCCGGCGGTCAGGCCGATCACCGCGACGGTGACGGCTGTGGCGATACGGCGACTTCGGCTGCGTCGGCTTGCGGCGGCCATGGTTCGGTTTCCTCCCCGTGGGGGTGGGCTTCTGCGGCCACTCCCCGTTTCCGTTCCGTATGCGTAGGGACGCGGGTGCGGGCTGCCGGGTTGACCCCGCAGCCCGCTCCTCTTTGTACGTCCTTTACTGACCCGTCCAGCCTCTTACTTCTCCAGCGCGGCCTCAAGTGCTTTGCGCTGCAGGGCGGTTAGTCCGTCGCAGCCGGCGACCGCGAGGTCGAGAAGGGCGTTGAGCTCGTCGCGGGCGAAGGGTTCGGCCTCGGCGGTGCCCTGGACCTCCACGAAGCGGCCGTCGCCGGTGCAGACGACGTTCATGTCGGTCTCGGCGCGGACGTCCTCCTCGTAGCAGAGGTCCAGCAGCGGGACTCCGCCCACGATGCCGACCGAGACGGCCGAGACCGTTCCGGTGAGCGGCTGGCGGCCGGCCTTGATCAGTTTCTTGCCCTGGGCCCAGGTCACGGCGTCCGCGAGCGCGACGTACGCGCCGGTGATGGCCGCCGTACGGGTGCCGCCGTCGGCCTGGAGGACGTCGCAGTCGAGGACGATGGTGTTCTCGCCGAGGGCCTTGTAGTCGATGACGGCGCGCAGCGAGCGGCCGATGAGGCGGCTGATCTCGTGGGTGCGTCCGCCGATCTTGCCGCGGACCGATTCGCGGTCGCCGCGGGTGTTGGTGGCGCGGGGCAGCATGGAGTACTCCGCGGTGACCCAGCCCTCGCCGCTGCCCTTGCGCCAGCGGGGGACGCCTTCGGTGACGGAGGCGGTGCAGAAGACCTTGGTGTCGCCGAAGGAGACGAGGACGGAGCCCTCGGCGTGCTTGCTCCAGCCGCGTTCGATGGTGACGGGGCGGAGCTGTTCGGGGGTTCGGCCGTCGATGCGAGACATGGCGAAGAGCCTAGTGGTAGACGCGGAAGGGGCTCCTCCCGCATCGGGAAGAGCCCCTCGGAAGTGCGCTTGCGGGACTTACATCAGGTCTTCGATGTCCGCCGCGATCGGGTCCGCGTCGGTGCCGATGACGACCTGGATGGCGGTGCCCATCTTGACGACGCCGTGGGCGCCGGCCGCCTTCAGGGCGGCTTCGTCGACCAGGCTCGGGTCCTTCACCTCGGTGCGGAGGCGGGTGATGCAGCCCTCGACCTCTTCGATGTTGTCGATGCCGCCCAGCCCGGCAACGATCTTCTCAGCCTTGGTGGCCATGTTGTTCTCTCCCTGATCCGAACCGCTTTGTCGCAGTAACCCACAGTTGGCCCAGCTTCGCGAGCGGTCATGTCGTGCGTGCCGAATGATGGTGAACGATCACGTCGCCAACTGGTCTACACCACATTACCGAGGGGCGTCCATGAGTGCCGACAGTGCCGCCGCCGGTCCCGGTCGCGTCTCCTGGAACAAGGTGTTCCAGGGGCTGCAGAAGATGGGCCGCAGTCTCCAACTCCCCATCGCCGTACTGCCGGCCGCCGGCATCCTCAACCGGCTCGGGCAGCCGGACGTGTTCGGGGACGACGGGCTGGGGTGGACCAATGTCTCGAAGGTGATGGCGGGCGCGGGCGGCGCGCTGCTGGACGGGCAGCTCGGGTTGCCGCTGCTGTTCTGTGTGGGTGTCTCGATCGGGATGGCGAAGAAGTCGGACGGGTCGACGGCGCTGGCCGGGCTGGTCGGCTTCCTCGTCTACTACAACGTGTTGCGCCAGTTCCCCAAGGACTGCACGGGCGGTACGAACGTGGTGCCCGGTATCGGGTGCCAGGCCGCCGATCACTCGGTCTCGGCGTTCACTTATCAGAATCCCGGGGTGTTCGGCGGGATCGTGCTGGGGCTGCTGACCGCGTTCTTCTGGGCGCGCTACCACCGTACGAAGCTGGTGGACTGGCTCGGCTTCTTCAACGGGCGGCGGCTGGTGCCGATCATCATGTCGTTCGTGGCGATCGCGGTGGCGGCGGTGGCGTTGTGGGTGTGGCCGCCGATCGGCACCGGTCTTGAGCACTTCAGCGACTGGTTGAGCGCCCGGGGTGCCGTGGGTGCGGGGGTGTTCGGTCTGGCCAACCGGGCGTTGCTGGTCGTAGGGCTGCATCAGTTCCTGAACGTGCCCATCTGGTTCCAGTTCGGCAGCTACACCAAGCCGGACGGGACGGTGGTGCACGGTGACATCAACATGTTCCTGGCGGGTGACCCGAACGCGGGGCAGTTCACGTCGGGCTTCTTCCCGATCATGATGTTCGCGCTGCCGGCGGCGGCGCTCGCGATCGCACACTGCGCGAAGCCGAGCCGACGCAAGGAGGTGGGCGGGCTGATGCTGTCGGTCGCGCTGACGTCCTTCGTGACCGGCATCACCGAGCCCATCGAGTACTCGTTCCTGTTCATCGCGCCCGTCCTGTACGCGGTGCACGCGGTGCTGACGGGTGTGTCGATGGCGGTGACCTGGGGGCTCGGGGTGCACGACGGTTTCAGCTTCTCGGCGGGTCTGATCGACTACGCGATCAACTGGAATCTGGCGACGAGACCGTGGGCGATCATTCCGATCGGGCTGTGCTTCGCGGCGGTGTACTACGTCGTCTTCCGTTTCGCGATCACGAAGTTCGATCTGAAGACGCCGGGGCGGGAGCCGGAGGACGAGCAGGAGGACGTCACAAAAGCCTGACGGCGTACGCGAGTTGGGCCCCTGGACCATCGGTCCGGGGGCCCTTTGCCGTGTCCGTCGTCGGGTGCGCCGTCATGTACGTCGCGTAGCGATTCGGTCGCAGGTTTTGCGGGTTCCTTTATGCGGACTTCATCTGCTACAACAGGTCTACACCACTGAGTGGTGTAGACCACCACCCGATGGAGGAAGTCTATGAGCACCGCCACCGCGCCAACGGCGGCCCCCGCGAAGAAGTGGGGATCCGGCCTGTTCCAGGGCCTGCAGAAGATCGGCCGCAGCTTGCAGCTCCCGATCGCTGTGCTTCCGGCGGCGGGCATTCTGCTCCGGTTCGGTCAGGCCGACATCCACGACAAGCTGCATCTGCCGGACAAGGTGACGGCGGTTTTCGCCACCGCCGGTGGCGCGATCTTCGACAACCTGCCGCTGCTGTTCTGTATAGGTGTCGCGATCGGCTTCGCCAAGAAGTCCGACGGCTCCACCGCGCTGGCCGCGCTCGTCGGCTTCCTCGTCTACAGCAATGTGCTCAAGGCCTTCCCGGTCACCGACGCCAAGATCCTCAAGGGCGCGGACGTGGCCGCGACCTACAACAACCCCGGTGTCCTCGGCGGCATCATCATGGGTCTGCTCTCCGCGGTGCTGTGGCAGAAGTTCCACCGCACCAAGCTGGTGGACTGGCTCGGCTTCTTCAACGGCCGTCGTCTCGTCCCGATCATCATGGCCTTCGTCGGCACGCTCATGGGCGTCTTCTTCGGCCTGGTCTGGAAGCCGATCGGCGAGGGCATCTCGAACTTCGGTGAGTGGATCACCGGTCTCGGTGCCTTCGGTGCCGCTCTGTTCGGTCTGATCAACCGCGGTCTGATCCCGGTCGGCATGCACCAGTTCGTCAACTCCGTGGCCTGGTTCCAGATCGGTGACTACAAGGACTCCACCGGTGCGATCGTCCACGGTGACCTGACCCGCTTCTTCGCCGGTGACCCGTCCGCCGGACAGTTCATGTCGGGCTTCTTCCCCATCATGATGTTCGGCCTGCCGGCCGCCGCGCTCGCCATCGCGCACTCCGCCCGCCCCGAGCGCCGCAAGGCCATCATGGGCATGATGATCTCGCTCGCGCTGACGTCCTTCGTGACCGGTGTGACCGAGCCCATCGAGTTCTCGTTCATGTTCATCGCCCCGGTGCTCTACGCGATCCACGCGGTGCTGACCGCCCTGTCCATGGCGATCACCTGGGCGCTCGGCGTCCACGCGGGCTTCACCTTCTCCGCGGGCTTCATCGACTACGCCCTCAACTGGAACCTCGCCACCAAGCCCTGGCTGATCATCCCGATCGGTCTGGTCTTCGGCGCCATCTACTACTTCGTCTTCCGCTTCGCGATCACCAAGTGGAACCTCCCCACCCCGGGCCGCGAGCCCGAGGAGGAGATCGAGGACCTCACCAAGGCGTGAGCCCGTACGACAACACGACGATGCCCGGTCCCGGAGTTCGCTCCGGGCCGGGCATCGTCGTATCGGTCAACTCGGGCCGGGTGTCGGCTAGGGCCTGCCCGGCGGATCAGGTCGCAGGAAACGATCGGCGCCCGATCAGCGCCGGTGAGCGGGGTCTGGTGCGTCCAACTGCAAGGCGGAGGAGGGAGGCGACGCGGAGCCGTCGGCGACCGACGACAACGCCGCTGGGGGTCCCCCCACGCCTTTAGGGCAGTGGGGGAGGGC
>NZ_JAWOAI010000204.1:0-16304 GCF_033194735.1 Streptomyces sp. W16 | reverse complement strand
AGCGCGCCGCCGCGCAGCCGCCCCGCGTCCTGGTCGGGCTCGTCGCCGAGGGCCGCCGGGTCCCGCGCGCCGGGTACTCCGTGGTCGCCGACGGCCAGGTGATCGGCGAGATCACCTCCGGGGCGCCCTCCCCCACGCTGGGCAAGCCCATCGCCATGGCCTACGTCGACGCCGCGCACTCGGCGCCGGGCACGGCCGGTGTCGGCGTGGACATCCGGGGCAGTCACGAGCCGTACGAGGTCGTGGCGCTGCCCTTCTACAAGCGCCAGAAGTGACACCGTTCTGACGGCCGGGGCGTGACGTCAGGCACAGCACCCCTACCCATCTGCGGTTTCCCTGCTTCCCCCGTCATCAGCACATCAGCGCGTACAGGAGAATTCACCCCATGAGCAACCACCCCGAGAATCTGCGGTACAGCAAGGAACACGAGTGGCTGACGGCCGCCGTCGACGGTGTCTCGACCGTCGGCATCACCGAGTACGCGGCGAACGCGCTCGGCGACGTCGTCTACGCCCAGCTCCCCGAGGTCGGCACCACGGTGACCGCGGGCGAGTCCTGCGGCGAGCTGGAGTCGACCAAGTCGGTGTCGGACCTGTACGCGCCGGTCACCGGTGAGGTCGTGGAGATCAACTCGGCCGTCGTGGACGAGCCCGCGCTGGTCAACTCCGAGCCCTTCGACGGCGGTTGGCTCTTCAAGGTACGGATCACGGACGAGCCCGGCGACCTGCTCTCCGCCGACGAGTACACCGCCTTCACCGCCGGCTGAGGAGTCGTAGACCCATGTCCGTCATGAACACGCCCCTGCACGAGCTCGACCCGGACATCGCCGCCGCGGTCGACGCCGAGCTGCGCCGTCAGCAGTCCACGCTGGAGATGATCGCCTCGGAGAACTTCGCTCCGGTCGCGGTCATGGAGGCGCAGGGCTCGGTCCTCACCAACAAGTACGCCGAGGGCTATCCGGGCCGTCGTTACTACGGCGGCTGCGAGTACGTCGACGTGGCCGAGCAGATCGCGATCGACCGGGTCAAGGAGCTGTTCGGCGCCGAGTACGCCAATGTGCAGCCGCACTCGGGCGCCTCCGCGAACCAGGCCGCGCTGTTCGCGCTGGCCCAGCCCGGCGACACCATCCTCGGCCTCGACCTCGCGCACGGCGGCCACCTCACCCACGGGATGCGGCTGAACTTCTCCGGCAAGCAGTTCGACGTGGTCGCCTACCACGTGGACGCGCGGACCGGGCTGGTCGACATGGCCGAGCTGGAGAAGCTCGCCAAGGAGCACCGCCCGAAGGTCATCATCGCGGGCTGGTCGGCGTACCCGCGCCAGCTGGACTTCGCCGAGTTCCGCCGGATCGCGGACGAGGTCGAGGCCTACCTGTGGGTCGACATGGCGCACTTCGCGGGACTGGTGGCGGCGGGTCTGCACCCGAACCCGGTCCCGTACGCGGACGTCGTCACGTCCACCACCCACAAGACGCTGGGCGGCCCGCGCGGCGGCATCATCCTCGCCAAGCAGTCCTTCGCGAAGAAGCTCAACTCGTCCGTGTTCCCCGGCTTCCAGGGCGGTCCGCTGGAGCATGTGATCGCCGCCAAGGCGGTCTCCTTCAAGGTAGCGGCGGGCGAGGACTTCAAGGAGCGGCAGCGGCGTACGGTGGAGGGTGCGCGGCTGCTGGCCGAGCGTCTCGTCCGGGACGACGTGAAGGCCGCCGGGGTCGACGTCCTGTCGGGTGGCACGGACGTGCACCTGGTCCTGGTCGACCTGCGGAACTCGGAACTCGACGGTCAGCAGGCCGAGGACCGGCTCCACGAGGTCGGCATCACGGTCAACCGCAACGCCGTCCCGAACGACCCGCGTCCCCCGATGGTCACCTCCGGCCTGCGCATCGGTACGCCGGCACTGGCGACCCGCGGCTTCGGTGCCGAGGACTTCGCCGAGGTCGCGGACGTCATCGCGGAGACGCTGAAGCCGTCGTACGACGCGGCGGGTCTGAAGGCCCGCGTGACCGCGCTGGCGGAGAAGTACCCGCTGTATCCCGGGCTGTAGTCGCCCACCGGAGGCGCCGCGCACACTGGGAGGTGTGCGCGGTGCCCCGCCCACCCGTCGCCCACCACCACCCTGTTCGAAGCGCTTCGCGCCCCTTGATCCTGTACCACCTTGCTCGTCCCGCGTTCTGAGGAGTCACCGTGGCCATCTCGGTCTTCGACCTGTTCTCGATCGGCATCGGCCCGTCCAGCTCCCACACGGTCGGCCCGATGCGGGCGGCCGGCATGTTCGCGCGCCGCCTGCGCAACGAGGATGTGCTGGACTCCGTCGCCTCCGTCCGCACCGAGCTGTACGGCTCGCTCGGCGCGACCGGGCACGGGCACGGCACCCCGAAGGCGGTACTGCTCGGCCTGGAGGGCGAGTCGCCGCGCACGGTGGATGTGGAGGGGGCCGATGAACAGGTCGAGCGGATCAAGGAGTCGGGACGCATCCGGCTGCTCGGCGAGCACGAGATCCCGTTCTCCTTCGACAACGACCTGAAGCTGCACCGCCGTAAAACACTGCCGTACCACGCGAACGGCATGACGCTGTGGGCCTACGACGCGGCGGGCACCGAACTGTTGTCGAAGACGTACTACTCGGTGGGCGGCGGTTTCGTCGTCGACGAGGAGGCGGTGGGTGCCGACCGGATCAAGCTGGACGACACGGTCCTCAAGTACCCCTTCCGCACCGGCGACGAGCTGCTGCGCCTCACCCAGGAGACCGGTCTGTCGATCTCCGCGCTGATGCTGGAGAACGAGCGTGCCTGGCGCACCGAGGAGGAGATCCGGGCCGGGCTGCTGGAGATCTGGCGTGTGATGGGGGCGTGTGTGTCGCGGGGCATGTCGAGGGAGGGCATCCTGCCCGGCGGCCTCCGGGTCCGCCGCAGGGCCGCCATGTCGGCACGCCAACTCCGGGCGGAGGGCGACCCGTTGGCGCACGCGATGGAGTGGATCACGCTCTACGCGATGGCGGTGAACGAGGAGAACGCGGCGGGCGGCCGAGTGGTCACCGCCCCCACGAACGGCGCCGCCGGCATCATCCCGGCCGTCCTGCACTACTACATCAACTTCGTGCCGGGCGCCGACGAGGACGGGGTCGTCCGCTTCATGCTCGCGGCCGGCGCCATCGGCATGCTCTTCAAGGAGAACGCGTCCATCTCCGGCGCCGAGGTCGGCTGCCAGGGCGAGGTCGGCTCGGCCTGCTCCATGGCGGCGGGCGCGCTGGCCGAGGTCCTCGGCGGCTCCCCCGAGCAGGTCGAGAACGCCGCCGAGATCGGCATGGAACACAACCTCGGCCTCACCTGCGACCCCGTCGGCGGCCTCGTCCAGATCCCCTGCATCGAACGCAACGGCATGGCCGCGGTGAAGGCGGTGACCGCGGCGCGGATGGCGATGCGGGGGGACGGGTCGCACAAGGTGTCTCTGGACAAGGTCATCAAGACGATGAAGGAGACGGGGGCGGACATGAGCGTGAAGTACAAGGAGACGGCTCGGGGCGGGCTTGCGGTGAACATCATCGAGTGCTAGGGAAATGGGCTCTGATCAGCGCGTCCGTGTCTTTCGACGCTGTCGGGGGCTGCCCTGCCTGCACGGCGCCGCTCACCCGCCACTGGGTGCATCGAATCGATCCCTCGGGTCACGGGGCGAGCTCGATACGGCGGGCCAGCTCCTCCACCGTCGTCGCCCCGAACAGGGTGATCAGCGGCAGGTCCACATCGAAGGCGCGGCGCAGTGCGAACCGGACCCGCAGCGCCAGCAGGCTGTCTCCGCCGAGCTGGAAGAAGTCGTCCTCGGCGGTGACCACGTCGGACCCCAGCGCCTGTGCCCAGATCCGCGCCACGCGCTCCTGCGTGGCGGTGGCGAACCCGGCGGCGGGCCGCTCGACCGCATTCGCCGCGGGAGCCGGAGCGGGCAGAGCCTTGCGGTCGTGCTTGCCGTTCGCGTTCAGCGGTATCCGTTCGAGCAGCGTGATGGTGGACGGCACCATGTAGTAAGGCAGTTGGGTGCGCAGGTACTGCAGAAGAGCGACCGGGTCGGGGCTGCGTCCCGCCCGCGGCTCGACATAGCCGGCCAGGCGCCGCTCACCCGGGGTGTCCTCCCGGATGATCACGGCGGCGGCCTGGGCGTCCGGGTGCTGGCCGAGTACCGACTCGACCTCCTCCAGCTCGATCCGGAAGCCGCGCAGCTTGACCTGCCGGTCCACCCGGCCCAGCACCTCCACGTCACCCGTGGGAAGCACGCGTGCCAGGTCGCCGGTGTTGTACAGGCGGGCTCCCGGCGTGTCCGAGAAGGGGTGGGCCAGGAACCGCTCCGCGGTGAGCTCGGGGCGACCGACATAACCGCGGGCCAGGGCCAGCCCGCCGATGTAGAGGGTGCCGTTCACTCCGATGGGCACCGGCTGGAGCCGGTTGTCGAGCACGTAGAACTGGGTGTTGGGCAGCGGGCGCCCGATCGGCACCGGCTCCTCGTCACCGCGCTCGGGCATCGGAGTCTCGAACAGGCCGCTGTCCACGGTCGATTCGGTGATGCCGTACGAGTTGACCAGACGGGTGCGGGGAGGGCACAGCTTCGCCAGGTTCCAGTAGTCCTGCATGAACCAGATGTCCGCGCCGACGGCCAGCACCTTGAAGTTGTCCAGCATCCGCCCCTGTTCGGCCACGTGGGCGCTGAGCCGGCGGATGACGACCGGGACGAGGTCGGCGAAGTCGATCCGCTCCCGCTGGAGCAGCGTGTACAGCCGCGCCGGATCCAGCAGCGCCTCTCGGTGGCAGAGCACCAGCGTGCCGCCCGAGCACAGTGCGCGGACCATGTCGCCGGTGAACACGTCGAAGGCGATGTTCGCGGCCTGGAGATGTCGGCGCACCACCGTGCCCAGGCCGTAGACCCGCTCCCAGGAGCGGAAGGCGCTCATCAGGGCACCATGGGTGAGCATCGCGCCCTTGGCCCGGCCGGTCGAGCCCGAGGTGTACACGAGGAACGCCAAGTTGTCCGCTGTCGGTTCGGCGTGCCGTACCGGCGGGACGGTGGCGGGCTCGTCCTGCGCCGCGTCAGCGCCCTCGGCGAGCCAGTCGTCGAGATAGCCGACGTTCATCCCTTCGCTCAGCCCGGGTACCGAGGCCACCACGTCGTGGCGGGTCAGGAGCAGGCGTACGGAGGCGTCCGAGAGCACGTAGCGCAGGCGGTCCACCGGGTGAGCCGGATCGAGCGGCACGTACGCGCCACCCGCTTTGAGGACGCCGAGCAGGGCCGCCACCGAGTCGGGGCAGCGCGGCGCGCAGAGCCCCACGCGGGAGTCGGGGCCGACGCCGAGCGCGCGCAGCCTGGTGGCGATGATCCCGGCCCGCCGGTCGAGTTCGCGGTAGCTGACCCGGTCCTCGCCGTCCACCACCGCCACGGTGTCGGGGGTGGTGCGGACGTGTTCCTCGAACAGGTGGTGCACACACGTGTCGGGGGCGACCTCGACTGAGATCAGGTTGTCCCGGTTCAGGAGCTCGGCCCGCTCCGGCTCCGAGAGCAGCGGCAGCAGGGACAGCGGCAGACCGGGCTCCGCCACGGCGCCGAGCAGCAGCCGTTCGAAGTGGGCGGCCATCCGCTCGATGGTGGCATCGGCGAACAGGTCGACGTTGAACTCCCAGTCGCAGCGAAGCCGGTCGCCCTCGTCGACGACGTGCAGGCTCAGGTCGTACAGCGCCGTGGTCCGGCCCTCGCCGCCGAACGGGCTGACCTGCAGCCCCGCCGGGTCCGGCGCGGGGCGGGGGGCGCTGTGCAGCGACAGCGTCGTCTGGAACAGCGGGGTGCGGCTGAGATCGCGGTCCGGCTGCACCTCCTCGACCACGCGCGCGAAGGGAACGTCCTGGTGGGCGAAGTCCGCGATGCACGCCTGCCGGGTACGCGCGAGCAGCTCGCGGAACGCCGGGTCGCCCGCCAGGTCGGTACGCAGGGCCAGGGTGTTCGCCACAGGGCCGACGAGCGCTTCGGTCTCCGGCCGGTGACGGCCGGTCACAGACGTGCCCACGACGATGTCGTCCTGGCCGGAGTAGCGGTGCAGCAGGGCCGCGTATCCGGCGAGCAGTGTCATGAAAAGGGTGGCGTTCGCGGCGCCGCCCAGTTCCCGGAGCCCGGCGGTCAGTTCGGCGGGCAGCGTGAAGGACCGGGTACGGCCCGCGTACGTCTGCACGGTCGGCCGGGTACGGTCGGTCGGCACCCGCAGGCTGGGCAGCTCGCCGCTGAACCGCTGACGCCAGTGCGCCATCCGGTCCGCCGCACCGCCGGTGAACTGCTCGCGCTGCCAGTGGGCGTAGTCGGCGTACTGGACGGCGAGCGGCGGCAGCGGATCGGTGCCGCCGCTGCGGAAGGCGTCGTACAGACGGCAGAACTCGTCGGTCAGCACCGTCATCGACCAGTCGTCGGTGATGATGCGGTGCAGATTGATCAGCACGACGGTTTCCCGCTCGGTGAGTGCCACCAGCGTCACTCTCAGCAGCGGACCCTCGCTGAGGTCGAACGGCGTTCGGGCGTCGTGCTCTGCGAGCCGCCGCGCCTGCCCCTCGGCGTCGTCCGCGCCGCGCAGGTCGGCAACCCGGGGCTCCCAGACGTGGGTGTCCGCCGGGGCGATGGTCTGCGCCGGCTCGCCGTCGACCGAGGGGAAGGTGGTCCGCAGGGTCTCGTGCCGCCGCACCAGGGTCTGGAGGGCCCGCACCGCCGTGTCCAGGTCCACCGGACCCGAAAGCCGCAGCGCGTACGACGTGTTGTACGCCACGTCCCCCGGGCCGAGCTGGTCGAGGAACCACAGGCGCTGCTGTGCGAAGGACAGGGGGGCGCCCGCGTCCGCCGGCCGTCCGGTGATCCCGCCTGGCGTCGCCGCGGTGTGCTCCTCGAGTCGCCGCGTCTGCGGGGCGTTCTGGGCGGGGGACTGCTCGCGCAGCCGCTGCGAGGTGTCGCTCATGCCGTCCTACTTTCGTGAGTGCGCCCCACACATGTCCGACTTGTGCTACTCGGTATGGGTGCGGCCCTGCGCACGGGCCTTCCGGCCGTTGGCGGCGGCCTCCTTGGCGATGGCGCGGAAGAACTGCGGATAGCTGGGGGAGGTGTGCTTCGCGTACGTCAGCGTCAGGCCGTGGCGCTCGCGGAGCTGGTTGATGGGGACGGCCATGGCCGCGTGGTGTTCGATGTGCAGATTGTTGCCGTTGGTGTACCAGGTGCTGAACCAACTGCCGGTGATGGAGCGGGTGTTGGTCAGCACGTCGGTGCTGGAGTTGTCGCACATGATGTGCTCCGGCAGTTCGACGAGGAAGTGCAGAGGCACCGCGACCAGCAAGGGCAACAGCCACACCCACAGCACCAGTTCGCCCCGGCCGAGCACGACGAGCGCGACGGCCGCGAGGATCGGCAGGCTGAACAGCCGGTATTCGGCGACCACGTCACGCTTGCGGGCCGGTGCTATCTGGCCGGAGTCGTAGGTCCAGGAACCGGTCCAGGCGCGCACGACGTCCACGACCGCGCCACCCAGCCGGCCGAAGGCCAGGGCCTCGCGAACCAGCGCCCCCCAGGTGACGGGCTGACGCGAGTCGAAGCCGAAGAACTCCGAGTCCTGGTCGGTGCCCAGATAGCGGTGGTGCTGCAGATGCAGGACGCGGTAATGGCTGTACGAGACCAGCATGGGCAGGCCCAGCGGGACGCCGGCGATCCGGTGCCGGCGGGCGCGTCGGAACGCCGAGTGGTGCAGGCACTGGTGTTGCAGTTCCAGCCAGTGTGCGTACATCACGCCGATCAACACGACACCCAGCACCCGCAGCGGCCACAGCCCGCTCCACAGCGCGAGCGCCACGCCGAGCGCCCAAAGGGCGTACGCGACAAAGAGTTTGAAGATGAACATCCGCTCGTCGGCGGCGTTCACATGGGCCCGTCGGAACAGGCCCTGTCGCATCGCCGCGCTTGCGTCGGAAGTCATTTCTGGCACCTTCCCCCGTGGCAGCCTCCCGCGAGATCGCTGCGGCAGCCGGGCAGGCATCAGCGACTTCGTGTGGATGAAGCACGAAGTTTGGAAGTGGCGCCCTCCCCCGAGGGACGGGGAAGGAGGGCAGGTGGATGAAGAAGTGTCGAGTACTCCGCTCACGCGGCTGTGGCGCGGTCAGACCTTTTCGCCGACCAGACCGCTGATCGCATCGCTGAGGTCTCTGAGTACTGGATTCTTGAAGATGATGCGGACAGTGCGGGGGATTCCGAGTTTTTCGTTCAGTATATGCCCGAGACGGATGGCGGCAATGGAATTGCCGCCGATGCTCAGAAAATTGTCGTCAAGGGTGACGCTCGGGTTTCCCAAGAGGGTTCGCACGCTACTGACCACCAGTGCGTCCACAGGATTGCGGAACTCGTTTTCGGTCACCACGTACCTCATATCTCTCTAACGCGGTTCATCGCACATCGCCCTGATCAGGCTGGCCGGCCTCATGTCCGTCCAGTGCGCTGAAACATATTCAAGGCAGTTCTTGCGGGTTTCCTGGCCGTACGTCACCTCCCAGCCGGCCGGTACCGCGCTGAAAGCAGGCCACAGCGAATGCTGGTTCTCGTCGTTCACCAGAACCAGGAATGCGCCTTCTTCATCGTCGAACGGATTCGCCACAGATCCTCCCAAGAAATCGATCAAACGGCCATCAGCGTAACAGTCGAAATAACTATCCGTCACGGATTCAGCAGCTGAACAATTGGCCCCCGCATTGAGTTTTGTCTCGCCAGCGAGACAAGCTCGGTGGCCTTCACCGCCACCGAGAAAGGCCGTCGAGCCGCACGCGGGGAAGTGGATCCGCGACCGCATCAGCTCATGGCAGGTACGGCCTCGCCGGTCATGTCGCCGAGCGCCACCACGATCTTCCGCGGCCCGGTGAAGGGACTGCGTGAGTGCGCGACCAGCATGTTGTCGATGACGAGGACGTCACCCTCCTGCCAGGAGAAGGCGACTGACTCCCGGTCCATCAGGCCGCGGACCTCGTCCACCACGGCGTCGTCGATGACAGTGCCGTCCCCCCAGAGGACGTTGCGCGGCATCCCCTGATCGCCGCAGATCTGCAGCAGCGAGGAGCGCATTTCCGGATCCAGCGACGACGGGTGGTGCAGCGCCAACTGGTTGAAGAACACGGCCTCGCCGGTCGTCGGGTGGCGCAGTACCGCCTCGGCCTGACGCGAGGTCCGCAGGCCTCCGTCCGGCGTCCACTCGAAGCTCGTTCCCTCCGCGGCGCACTTGCGCTCGACCTCGGCGGGACGGTCGGTGCCGAAGAAGCGCGACCAGCTGACGTCGACGCCTTCGATGAAGTTGCGGACATAACGGAGCTTCTTGGTGGCGAAGAGCTCGGCCAGCTCCGGACGCATCCGGGCGAGAACCGTCCGGCAGTCGACGATCGGCGTCTGGCCACCGGACTGCGGGGCCACGATGCACGAGAAGAACTGCCGCATCGGCCACTGCGGCAGATGCGAACTCTCGTTGTGGAACAGGATCGAGAGGTCTTCCGGATATGGCGTCGACTTGTAGACGCGGGCCGACTCGCCCTCTCGCGGAAGGTCCCCGTATTCAGGGAAGAGGGTGCCGCAAATCGCCGAGGCGGCCTGTTCGAACTTCTCCACCGAACCGGCGTGGAACCCCCGGAGCAGGACCGCGCCGTGCCGCAGCAACCGTGCTTCGAGGTCTGCCCGGTTCGCGCGCAGCCAGCCGGGCAGGTCGACGCCGGGACCGGCCGGCGTGACGAGGACGGGGGTCGTCGGTGACTCCGGCAGGAAGCCGATGTTCACCGAATCCCCGGTGGGTATCCGCACCTGCCTCCGAGTCGCGCCCAGAAGGGAGCGCGGACCCGGTGTGCTGGAAGTCGCTTCGTTCATGTCCTGGTCCTCATTTCCTCTGCGGTGAACCCGGCCGTCCTCCGAGTCATGCGTCGATCTCCCGTTGGATCAGCTCGGCGAGTTCCTCCACCGCAGGCCGTCGCATGATGCCGTGGTGGGTCGTTGCCACCGAGGCGAAGCCGAGTTCGGGCCCGACCACCGATCCCCAGCCCCACGTACGGTCCGGATCCTGCGGTTCGTCGGCCGGCTCTGCGCGCACCAGCACCACCGGGTAGTCGGCGCGGCCGAGTTCGGCCTGCTCCTGCACGAAGTAGCGGTCCAGAGCGGTCATGTTGGTCATGTAGACGTCCAGCAGGTTCCGCAGCTCCGCCTCACCGGAGTCGGGAGGCAGCCGCCCGACGTCCTGCATGGCCTTGAGCAGTTCCTGATGACCGAGATGAGCGAGCGAGCCCTCCGGCAGGTCCAGCTGGTAGTGGAAGGCGAAGCGGCGCAGGAGATGGTCGGCGGGCTGCCGCGCCAGGGCGCTCTCCGCGTCACCGGGGACACCGCAGTTGACGATGATCAGCTGCGCCACCTCGCGCCCGGAACGGCGCAGCGCCTGGGCCGTGGCGTAGGCCATGACGCCGCCGAAGCACCAGCCGATGATCACGGGAGCGGCATCGCTGCGGGCCGCGATGTTCGCCGCGTACTCCTCGGCCATGGCGGCGAAGTCGTCCTGCGGCGGCGTGCCGTGCAGTCCCCAGGCCTCGATGCCGTAGACCGAACGGTCCGCCGGCATCAGCCGGGCCAGTTCCCAGTAGCTGAGCGTGTTGCCGCCGCCGGGGTGGACGCAGAAGACCGGGGCCTTTTCGTGCGGTCCGCGGACGGCACGCAGCGGGACCAGGTTGGAGTCCTGAACGTCGCTTCGGCGCACCAGCTCCGCCATCGCCGCGACGGTCGGGGCGCTGAACACCGCGGACATCGGCAGGTGGCAGCCGAAGGCGTTGTTGATCTGGGCCATGAGCTTGATCGCACGCAGCGACTGTCCCCCGAACTCGAAGAAGTCCGCGTCCGGGGACGAGATGTCCTGGTCGAGGACGGAGGACCAGATCGCCAGCAGACGCTGTTCCACCGAGTCGCGCGGCCGGCCGGCCCGGGCCTTCGGGGGCACGATCGGGGCCAGGGCGCGGCGATCGAGCTTGCCGTTGCGGGTGAGCGGCAGCCGCTCCAGCACCTGCCACCCGGTCGGCACGAGGGCGGCCGGGAGGTGCAGACCGACGGCTGCCCGCACGTCCTCGACAGAGAGGTCCTCCCCGCCGGCGGCGGTGAGGTAGGCGTCCAGGTGCGTGACGAGTCCGTCGGCGTCCGCGCGTGCCACGACCGCCGTGGCGCCGACACCGGGCCGACCCGCCAGCAGCGTCTCGATCTCGCCGAGCTGTACGCGGTATCCGCGCAGCTTCACCTGGTCGTCGATCCGGCCGAGGATCTCGATGCCGTGACCGGGTACCAGGCGGCCGAGGTCGCCGGTCCTGTGGGCGTTCGCGGTGTCCGCCGTGCCGAAGCCCGACTCGCCCTCGCGCAACCGCGCGAGGTAGCCGAGACCCACGCCGGGCCCGCTGATCAGCACCTCACCGGGGCACCAGGGCGGCAGCGCGGCACCCCCCGCGTCGACCACTGTCAGGGCGTTCGCCCCGAGGCCGGAGCCCACCGGGACCGAGGCACAGCGTTCGTCGATCGGCGCGTCCAGCGGGAGGCACGCGGCGCCCACCGTCGACTCGGTCGGGCCGTAGTGGTTGTACAGGCGCAAGGACGGCGCGATCTCCCGCAGTCGCTCGTACAACGGACGCGGCAGCAGTTCGCCGCCGAGCACGAGCGCCTCGCTCGGCAGCAGCGCGAGCGGATCGGCGGCCTCGGCCAGCAGCGCCGAGAGGTGCGAGGGAACCAGCTTCATCGCGGCCGCGGGGTTCCCCCGGAACCACTCGGCGAGAGCCCCGGGGCTCGTGGCGGCCTCGGTGGGGATGATCTGAACGCAGCCACCGCCGGCCAGGGTCGGAAAGACCGCCGTGTAGGCCAGGTCGGCGGCGAGGGTGGACACCGCAGCGAACTCGGCGCCCTCGGACAGGGCGAGTGTCCCGCCGATCGCCGAGGCGTAGTGCGCCAGCTGCTCGTGCCCGATGACGACGCCCTTGGGAAGCCCCGAGGTGCCCGACGTGAAGATCACATAGGCAGCGCCCGTGGCCGCCGCGCCGGAAGTCACCGCGCGCCCCGGGTCGACGACCGCGTCGGCCGTGCACACGACGCGTACGGAGGCGTGGTGATCGGCCTTCGGATCGAGGGTGAGCAGCAGCGCGGGGTCGGCCTCCCGCAGGATCGTCTCGATCCGCTGCTGCGGCCACGTGGGGTCGAGGGGGACGAACGCCGCGCCGGCGAGCCAGACTCCGAGCATCGCGACGACCGTTTCCGCCGAGGCCGGAACGAACAGCGCGACCCGCTGCCCGGCCCGTACGCCGTGCTCACGCAGCAGGTGCGCCACCGCGTCCGCGCCCTGTGCCGCGTCCCGGTAGGACACGACGGTGTCGCCGCATCGCAGCGCGGGCCGCACGGGCGTGCGCTCCGCCTGTGCGCGGAAGCGGTCGAGCACCGAGGCGTACGACGCACGGGGCCCGGCCTCGGCTTTCGGCGCGTTCGGAGCGGTGAGGCGCAGGCCGCCGACAGCGCGCTCCGTGCCACCGGCCAGCAGATCGGTCAGCTGATGTCCGAACGCCTCCGCGACGAGGTCCAAGTCGTCCTGGGCGATGCCGCCCGCGCCGCCGACGAAGGTCAGGCGCAGGCTCCGCGGCCCGCGGACGCAGTCGAGGTGCAGCACACCAGGAGCTTCGGGGACGGACACACCGGCCGAGAGTTCCTCGGCCCACCGGTCCGGGCGGTGCCGGTACGAGAGCGCGCCGCCGTCCGCCGCGTGGTGTGCGGAGGCCGCGGTCCCCGGGTCGATCTGGTTCTCGACCGCCGCTACGGAGCCGAGCGCGTCCTGCGACGCCTGGAGCGCGTCGGCGACCGGGGTGTCGGCACCGATCTCCAGCCGTACCGGTACCGGACGCTCCAACAGGCCGAGCACGTTCTCCAGGCCTTCCGTGGACCGCCCGTCGGCCAGCACCAGCACATGATCGTCGGTGTCGCGGCAGTACCGGCCGTACAGCGAGCGCCAGAGAGCCAGCAGCACCGCCGCCTCGCTCACGCCGCACCGTCCGGTGAGTTCGTCCAGCTGTTCCAGGGCCGGCCCCTCGACGACGGCCGAGGCGCTCACCGGCTCGGCGGTCGAGTCCCGGAGGGCGATGGGAGTGAGGAAGGGCAGCACCGAGGACGGTTTCGGCTGCCGCGCCGCCTCGTCTGCCACCGGCGGCTGCGCCGAATCGTCCAGCACCTCACCGAGCCAGGCGGCGACATCGGCGTACTGCAGCGGCGTGTCCTGGGCGGCGGCCGCATCCTCCAGCAGCAGGCCGACAAGCCGGGTCCAGGAGACGTCGTCGACGCTCAGCCGCGGCAGGGTGAGGACCAGCCGCGTGCCGTCCGGACCGAGTTCGTGCTCGACGGTCAGCGCGCCGGCACGGAACATGGTGCGATCCGTTCCCGACTGCTCGATCGTGACCGGGCCCACGGGATCCACGACCTGGACGGGCGTGGGCAGCCCCGCGAACTCGGTGTACCGGGTACGCAGACTCTCGTGCGCCGCGACCGCCGCCGCGATCCGGGCCTCCAGGTCCGGCACCGGTATCCGTGTGGCGGTGCGGACGGTGCGCACCGCCGTGCCGCGGGCCTCGCCCAACCGGGCGAGCTGTTGCGGGGAGAGCTGATAGCCCTCCTCGTGCCAGGTTTCGAGGCTCGTCATGATGTCTGTTCCTGAATGGTCATGCCGGGCTCCGGCGCGGGGGCCGAGTCGGAATCGGCGGCTGATGCATCGAGGCGGCGTACCGCGCGCACGGGCGAGAACAGCAGGGCCAGGGAGGCCAGGAACGTCCCGCTCGCGGACACTACGATGCCCGTCCGAAGCCCGGTTCCGGAGGCGAGGGCACCGCCGAGCAGCGAGCCGAGCGAGTACGCGCCCAAGGCACAGGTACGGGCCGTGGCGTTCACCCGCCCGAGCAGCTCGTTCGGGGTGGAGACCTGCCGGAAGCTGATCACCGTCACGTTGAAGACGGGAACGCTGAACTGGACGACGAAGGAGGCGGCCGCGACGGCGGCGAGCGCCGCCAGTGAGTGGCCGTGTACGGCCCCCAGCGCGAGATAGCCCAGCCCGGGCAACGCCATCGTCAGGATCAGCGTCGGGCCGACGCCGAACCGTCCGGTCAGTGGGCCGACCAGGAGGACGCCGACCAGGGCACCGACGCTGCCGACGGCGACGATCAGGCCGACCTGCTTGGAGCCCATGTCGAGCACCCGGAGCAGATAGAGGAAGAACACCGACATCAGGGCGCCGTTGAACAGGTTGATGATCACGGCGGCCGTGGTGAACCAGCGCAGCAGCGGGTGCCGCACGATCGCGGCGAATCCCTCACGGATCGAGGCACGGACCGAGAGGGCCGCCGCTCCGGGCTGAGGCTTCGGCCGCTCGTCGGCCGGCAGTCCCGCCACCGTGAAGAAGGACAGGACGTAGCTCGCCGCGTCCACCGCGATCGCCGCCGGTGCGCTGAGCGCGCTGATCAGCAGGCCCGCCGCGCCCGGCCCGACGACCTGGGCCATCGAGTCCGAGAGTTCCAGCTTCGCGTTCGCCTCGGCGAGCCGGTCCCGGCCGATCAGACCGGGTGCGTAGGACTGGTGCGCGAGATCGAAGAACACGGTCATCACGCCGACGACGAAGACCACGACGAAGAGCTGACCGATGTTCAGCACATCGAGCCCGTACGCGACGGGGATCCAGGCGAGGGCCGCGGCGCGCACGACATCGGCGGCGATCATCACGGAACGGCGCGCCCGGCGGTCCAGCATCACGCCGACGAAGAGGCCGAAGAGCAGGAACGGCAGCGTCTCGAGGGCGACGAGCACGCCGGCTTCCATCGGCGTCGCGTGGAGCAGCAGGACCGCGGTCAGCGGCATCGCGACGTAGGTGACCTGGGAACCGAAGAGCGAGGCCGACTGACCTGTCCACAGCAGCGCGAAGTTCCGCTGGCGGAACAGCGAAGCCGGCTTCTTCCCGGCGCTCGCGGCGTCCTCGCTCATGAGCGCCACACCGCCTCACGGATCTCGGCTCCCGGCCGGGAACGCAGGGTTTCGGCGCGTTGGGTCATCACAGTCTTCCTATCGGGTCGAATTCGCCGCACGGGTGATCGAGGACGTGCCAGGCGGTGTGGTGGCGTGCCTGGGCTTCCCCCGGGCACTCAGTCTGCGGCTCCGCCGAGCGGCTGATCCAGCGGAGGACCGGGACGGGCCAGCACCCGCCGCCTTCCGGGGCCGAGCCCCGGCCGGGTCTCCAACCGGTCCGGTTTCGCGTTCCGTTGAGCCATGTCCAGGATTTCGACCTTGCCGATGGGCTGGTCGGGGTCGGAGGTCAGTTCTCCGAGCAGGTGGTTGAGCCGCTCGGCCAGCGCCTGGACCGTGTGGTGGTCGAACAGGTCGGTGGCGTACGCGATGATCCCCGTGATCCCGGTCGGTCGCCCGTCCGGCTCGTACGACCCTCGCAGCAGGAAGTTGAGGTCGAATTTGGCGGTTTCCTGTCCGGGGAGGTCGAATTCGCCGGTCTCGAGTCCGGGGAGGTCGAAGGCGGCCGCGGTGTTGGTGTCGAAGGAGAGCATGACCTGGAAGAGCGGGTGCCGTGCCGCGGTCCGAGGCGGAGCGACGATCTCCACGAGCCGTTCGAAGGGGAGATCCTGGTTCTCGAAGGCGGCCAGGTCCGTTTCCCGTACCCGGGAAAGGAGCTGCACGAAGGTGGGATCGCCGGAGACATCGGTGCGCAGGACCAGCGTGTTGAGGAAGCAGCCGATCAGATCGTGCAGGGCTTCCTCGGTGCGTCCGGCGACCGGTGTGCCCAGCGGAATGTCACTACCGCCTCCGAGCCGGGACAGCAGAACCGCCAGCGCGGCCTGGACCACCATGAACGGCGTCACGCCCCTCAGCCGGGCCAACTCCGCGATACGGGCATGGACTTCCGCATCGACGGAGACGAGCACCTGGCCGGCGCGCTGACTGGCGATCGCCGGGCGTGGCCGGTCGAAAGGCAGGTCCAGTTCCACCGGCAGCCCCGCCAGCGCCTCACGCCAGAACGCCGACTGACGGGCCACCGCGCTGCCCGGATCGTCATCGGAACCCAGCAGATCACGCTGCCACAACGTGTAGTCCGCGTACTGCACCGGCAATTCACCCCACGCCGGAACCGTCCCGGCGATCCGCGCCGCATAGGCGGTGGCAAGATCCCTGCCGAAAGGCCCCACCGACCAGCCGTCACCCGCGATGTGATGCACCAACAGCACCAGAACGTGCTCG
>NZ_JAWOAI010000203.1:0-16334 GCF_033194735.1 Streptomyces sp. W16 | reverse complement strand
ACCCCCGCCTCGGACACCAGCAGCACGGCGGCCGACGACAGCAGCCCCGCGTCGGACACCAGCTCCCCGGCGGCGGACACGAGCAGCCCCGCCGCGTCGGGCACCCCGAGCGGGAGCACGTCGCCCAGCCCCTCCGCGTCGCCGAGCAAGCCGTCCGACGACTTCGACCCGTACGCGGACTGCAAGACGTTCGACCTGGACGAGAAGCTCACCGCGTCGATCACCGGGCTGCCGAACAAGATCGTCGCCGGTTCCGGCTGGCACACCTTCAAGTTCGTGGTGAAGAACGCCTCGGACAAGGACCTGCAGAACGTCTGGATCAACGCGCTCACCGAGTACAGCGACGACGTGAACGAGGACTCCTCGCTCATGCTGGACCTGGCCCAGATCCAGCTGAAGCAGGACGGCAAGTGGACCGACTCCTACCAGCAGACCGTCGGCTCCGGCAGCGGCAAGGTCACGCTGCCCGGGAGCATCGTCGCGATTCTTCCCACCCTGGAGAAGCAGTCCACGACCACGCTCGACCTGCGCGTGAAGATCAAGCGCTCGGCTCCCGCGGGCTCGTCGTTCGCGCTGAGCCAGGCGATCTACGCGGGCAACGGTGACTCCTGCTACGGCAACGGCGACTTCTACGAGTTCTCCGTCCTCGCCGCCGGCAGCAGCGACCCGGGCGACGTCGGCGACGCCAAGCCGACCGGCCAGAAGCCCAGCGGGACCGACGAGGACCTGAAGCCGCAGGGTGACGTCAACGACGCCACCGGCAGCCTCGCCTCGACCGGCTCCAGCTCCGCCCTGCCGGTGATCGGCCTCGTGGGCGGCGCCGCGGTCGTCGCGGGTGCCGCAGCGGTGGTCATGGTGCGTCGGCGCAAGACCGGAGAGAGCGCGTAGCACGTAGAGCTCACTCGACGAAGAAGGACCTGCGCTCGGAGGGGGGCGCAGGTCCTTCCTTGTGTCCGGCGAGTGCGGCAAGTACCGCTTGTCGCCTACGACTTCGGCGGCACCGTCGGCATCCCCAGGAACGGGAGCCGCAACGCGCCGAACGCGCCCTCGGGGACCGCCGGTTGCCGCGGCTCAACCGCCTTCAGCCGTTCGTACGACGTCCCCTGGCGCGGACGCGGGTCGGGCTCGCCCTTGTTGGGCCAGTACGACATCGCGCGCTCGGCCTGCGCGGTGATGGTGAGGGAAGGGTTGACGCCGAGGTTCGCCGAGACGGCCGCGCCGTCGACGACCGAGATGCCCTCGTGGCCGTAGAGGCGGTGGTACGGGTCGATCACGCCCGTCTCGCGGGAGGCGCCGATGGGGCAGCCGCCGAGGAAGTGGGCGGTGAGCGGGGTGCCCATCAGTTCGCCGACGTTGGAGCCCGCGAAGCCGTTGATCTCGGCGGCGATGGCCGCCGCGGCCTCCGAAGCCGCCCTGATCTGCTTGGGGTTGGGGGCACCGTGCCCCTGACGGGCCGTCAACAGCCCTTTCCCGACGCCGTCCGGTTTCAGGTACGTCGTCAGGGAGTTGTCCAGCGACTGCATCACCAGGCCGATGATGGTCCGTTCCGACCAGCGGCGGTTGGAGAGCGAACGCAGGACCAGCAGCGGGTGACGGGCCGCGTTCGCCAGCCAGGCCAGTGCCCTCGACGAGCCCTCGGCGTAGGGGACTTGGAGGATCGACAGGCCGCCCATCGAGTTGGAGCCCTTGCCGTAGCGGACCGGTTCGATGTGGGTGTTCTCGTCGGGGTGGATCGAGGAGGTGATGGCGACCCCGCGGGTGAAGTCGGCCTTCGGGGTGCCGGTCGCCTTGCGGTAGCGGCGGTCGTTCGTCTGCGCGCCGACCAGGGCCTCCGAGTTGGTGCGGGTGAGTTCGCCCAACTTCTCGGAGAGGTACGGCAGTTGGCCGCCCGCCTTCATGCGGTGCAGGAGCGTCTGGGTGCCGTAGGTGCCGGCGGCGAGGACGACTCGGCGGGCCTTGAAGGTGCGGCCCTCGGACTTCCGGCGCGCGTCGGTCGGGAGGGTCGCCACCGCATAGCCGCCCTGCGAGTCGTCCGTGACCGACACGACCGTCGTCATCGGGTGGACCTCGGCGCCCGCCTTCTCGGCGAGGTGCAGGTAGTTCTCGTTGAGGGTGTTCTTGGCACCGTGCCGGCAGCCCGTCATGCACTCGCCGCACTCGGTGCACGCCTTGCGGGCCGGGCCCGCGCCGCCGAAGTAGGGGTCGGCGACCTGTTCGCCGGGCCTGGCCTTCGCGGTGCCGTCGGCGTCCTCGCCGTCACCGAAGAAGACGCCGACCGGGGCCATGTGGAAGGTGTCGCCCACGCCCATCCGCTGGGCCGCGGCCTTCAGATGGACGTCGGACGGGGTCGTCGTCGGGTTGAGGCGCACGCCGAGCATGCGGCGGGCCTGGTCGTAGTACGGGGCCAACTCCTCCTGCCAGTCCGTGATGTCACGCCACTGGGGGTCCTCGAAGAACGGCTTCGGCGGGACGTACAGGGTGTTGGCGTAGTTCAGGGAGCCGCCGCCCACGCCCGCGCCGGCGAGGACCATGACGTTGCCGAGCAGGTGAATGCGTTGAATGCCGTAGAGGTTGAGCTTGGGGGCCCAGAGGTAGTTCTTGAGGTCCCAGGAGTTTTTGGGGAGCGTGGAGGGGGTGAAGCGGCGGCCTGCTTCCAACACGCCTACGGTGTAGCCCTTTTCGGTGAGGCGGAGGGCGGTTACTGATCCGCCGAAGCCTGAGCCGACGACGATTACGTCGTAGTCGTAGGTGTCCTGGGGCACGGGGTCTCCTCGTTGAGTTTCACGTGCGGGTGCGTCGGGGCTGGTCGCGCAGTTCCCCGCGCCCCTAAAAGATCAAGAGCCTTACCTGAGCCGGAATGCCTTCATCACGCGGAGGCTGCGGCTCATGAACTGCGCGTACGCCTCGTCGGTCATTCCCAGGGACGGGGCCATCGGCAACAGGCGCTGCTGGGCGACCGTCTGGGCCTCCGTGTACTTGAGGATGCCCTCGGAGCCGTGGCGGCGGCCGAGGCCGGAGTCCTTCATGCCGCCCATGGGGGACTGGACGCTGCCGTAGGCGGAGGCGTAGCCCTCGTTGACGTTGACCGTGCCGGTGCGGATGCGGGCGGCGACGGCGCGGCCACGGCGGCCGTCCTTCGTCCAGACCGAGGAATTGAGGCCGTAGGAGGTGGAGTTGGCCTGTTCCACCGCCTCGTCCTCCGTCTTGAAGCGGTAGATGGAGACGACCGGGCCGAAGGTCTCCTCGCCGCAGACCGACATCGGGGCCTCTACGCCGTCGAGGATCGTCGGTTCGAAGAAGTACGGGCCGATGTCCGGGCGGGCGACTCCGCCCGCGACGAGCTTCGCGCCCTTCGCGACGGCCTCCTCCACGTGTCGCGTCACCGTCTCCAACTGGCGCTCCCCCACCAGCGATCCCATGTCGGCGCCGTAGGCGAGGGACGTGCCGAGGCGCATGGCCCTGGTGCGGGCGGCGAAGCGTTCCAGGAAGGCGTCGGCGATCGACTCGTGGACGTACAACCGCTCGATGGAGATGCAGAGTTGCCCGGCGGAGGAGAAGCAGGCGCGGACCGCGCCCGCCGCCGCCTTGTCGAGGTCGGCGTCCTCCAGGACCAACATGGCGTTCTTTCCGCCGAGTTCGAGGGAGACGCCGACCAGGCGGGCCGCCGCGCCCTGCGCGACCTCGCGCCCGGTGCGGGTGGAGCCGGTGAAGGAGACGTAGTCGGCGTGCTTGACGACCTCGGGGCCGACGACCGGGCCCTCGCCCAGGACGACCTGGAAGACGTCGGCGGGCAGGCCTGCCTCGATGAGGAGGTCGCGGGCCCACAGGGCGGTCAGGCAGGTCTCCGTGTCCGGCTTCATCACTACCGCGTTGCCCGCTACGAACGCCGGGAGCGCGTCGCCGACGGAGAGTTCGAGCGGGTAGTTCCAGGGGGCGATCTGGCCCACCACCCCACGCGGGTGGCGGAGTTCGGTGACCTTGGTGAGGGTCGGGACGGCGCCGGTGTGCCGCTTCGGCTTGAGGTAGGCGGGGGCCTTGCGGCCGTAGTGGCGGGCCGCGACGGCGACGGCCTGCACCTCCTCGTGCGCGTGCAGCCGTGCCTTGCCGGTCTCCAGCTGGATCAGGTCGAGGACCTCGGCCTGGCGGGCGAGGACGAGATCGTGGAAGCGGAGCAGGACGGCCGCGCGCTGCCGTACCGGTACCTGCGCCCACAGGGCCTGTGCGGCGCGGGCCGCGTCGAAGGCCTTCGCCACGTCCTCGGGGGTGGACTCGGGCAGGTCGGCGAGCTTCTCGCCGGTGAACGGCGTGTGGTTGGCGGTCCGGCCGGAGCCGACCACACCCTTCGTGAGCTGGGCGACCAGCTCCGGGGTGACCACATCGGCGGCGGTACGGGCGCCTGTGGGGGCCGGCGCGAGGGGGTTCGTGCCGGTCGTCGTTTCCGTACCGGTCTTTTCCGGGGCCTGCGAGTCCGTCATGTGCGGCAGGGTATGCCGCCACGGGAGGTTTGGGTACCCGTCGGTAATCGGGATTCACCGAGCGCTCACACCGCGCCAGCGATCACTGGCAACCAATACGCTGATCAGGGCGTTGTGCGGGGATGATCACCGCAGGATCGCCACCGGATCACTTTCCGGGAGGGTGAGCCGGGCGCGGGCGCCCTTGAAGAGCGCGGTGCCCTGCTTCTCCGCCGGTGTGCCCTTGGGCATGTCCACGCGCAGCTCGTACATGCGGTCGTCCGCGGTGCGGACGACCAGGGCCATCGTGCGGGTGGGGACGCCGGACTGTCCGTAGGTGGCGTCGGCCAGGATCGCGTCCTTGTTCCCGCGGAAGCTGGTGCGGGTGTACCGCGGGTTCGCCATGCCCCGGCCCAGGGCGCGCGCTTCGGCGAGGGGCGTGTCGGCTGCCTTGTCCCATTCGGTGAGGCGGACGCGGAGGGCGCCGGTGCCGTAGACGACGGTACGGCTGCCGGCTGCCGCATCCGTCTGGAGAAGCCGGTACTGGGGCGGGAGGAAGAGGACCGCTTTCATACCCTCCCGCTGGCGAGCGGTCCAGGAGTCCGTGCCGAGGACCCTCGCCAGGACGGTGCCGAAGACCAGGCCCGCCAGGAGGAGTACCCCGAGCGTGATGAGGAGGGCGCGGCGGGGGCGACGGGACCCGGGCCCGGGCGTGGGTGCGGGATCAGGTTCCAACTCGGCTTGCGGTACGGCCTCGTTGACGATGGCGACTGCTTCGGGCTCCACATCGGGCGCCGCGTCCTGGACGGTGACCGTGGGCTCCGGTACGTCCTTCCCCGCGGCCACCGCCTCCAGTACCGCGCCGACCTCCTCCGCCCCCGGCCGCCCCTCCGGGTCTCGCGCCAACATCCGTACGATCAGCGGCCCGAGGGGGCCCGCCCGGGTCGGCTCGGGTGGTTCGCCGGCCAGGATCGCGCCGAGCGTGGACTCCACGGTCGTACGGCGGAAGGGGGACGCCCCTTCGACGGCCGCGTACAGGAGCACGCCGAGGGACCACAGGTCGGAGGCCGGTCCGGCGCCGGTGCCCGACATGCGCTCGGGGGCGATGAACTCCAGCGAGCCGACGAACTCGCCGCTGGCGGTGAGGGATTCCTCGCCCTGGATGTGCGCGATGCCGAAGTCGGTGAGGACGACCCGGTCGTGGGGACCGAGCAGGACGTTGGCGGGCTTCACGTCACGGTGCACGATCCCCACCGCGTGCGCGGCGCTCAGGGCGCCGAGAACGGCGCGGCCGATGCGCGCGGACTCGGCGGGGACGAGGCGTCCGCGCCCGAGCAGTTCGTGCAGGGACTCGCCGCGCACCAACTCCATGACTATCCAGGGGAGTTCGCCCTCGATGACGACATCGTGGATGGCGACCGCGGAGGGGTGGTCGACCCGGGCGGCGGCGCGGGCCTCCCGGTAGAGCCGGTGGGCGGCGCGCTGGAACGCCTCGTCCTCCGGGTCGCCGGGCAACCGCGGCTGCTTGACGGCGACTTCGCGGTCCACGAGTTCGTCGAACGCCCGCCATACGGTGCCCATGCCGCCGGACCCGATCCGTTCGAGCAGCCGGTAGCGACCGCCGACCAGACGTCCGTCGCGCACCTGTTCGCCGACTTCGCTCATGCCCCATCAGTACCGTGCCGGATACGGCCTTGTCGACGCGCGTCCTACTTCCCGAGCACCAGCGTGTCGCCCGCCCGCCGCACCTCCGCGACACCGCTCCCGCCGAAGTGCGCCGGAATCACCAACTCCCCTTCGTCGGCGGCCCGTTCGAGCACGCGTCGGCGGCTCCGTACGGCCTGCCCGGGATCGAGGCAGAAGCAGCTGTTGCACTCGGGATGCGCGATCTGGACGGGGCTGTGCATCAAGTCCCCGACGAACACGGCCCGTTCACCGCCGGAGGCGACCCGGAGGACGGAGGAACCGGGGGTGTGCCCGGGCGCGGACTCCAGCGTGAGGTGTTCGTCGACGCGGTGGGTGCCGTCCCACAGGGTGGCCAGCCCGGCGCGGTGCACGGGCGCGATGCTGTCCTCGTAGGTCAGGCGGTCGTCGGGCTGTAGGCCGCCGCCGTAGTGGTTCTCGGGCCCGAAGTGGAAGTCGTCGGCGGCGGGCAGGAGGTAGCTCGCGTTGGGGAACAGCGGCTGCCAACTCCCCTCCACGTCATGGGTGTTCCAGCCGACGTGGTCGCCGTGGATGTGCGTGTTGACGACGACGTCGACCTCCTCGGGCCGTACGCCGGCCCGCGCCAGCCGCCCCGGCAGGTCGCCCTGGCTCATGTGGAACAGCGGATTGCCGGGCCGCTCCCGCCCGTTGCCGACGCCGGTGTCCACGAGCACGGTCCGCCCGGCGCTGCGCAGCACCCAGGTCTGGAGCGCCACGACCACGTGGTCGCTCTCGGGGTCCCAGTGGTCGGGGGCGAGCACGTCACGGTTGTCCTGCCACACCTCGGGCGCCAGGTCCGGGACGAGGGTGCGGGCAGGGACGAAGGGCTGCTGCCACTCGACGACTCGGACGACTTCGACGTCACCGATCATCAGGGTCTGTGTGTTGTCCTCGGTCATGGAAACGAGCCTAGGGAGCGCATGATGAGTGTCTCAATGCGTGAATGACTCACCCCGATACGCACACGGCTCACATGTGCCCTGTCGGCGTAGTGTGCCCGTATGGACGTGGTGAGCGACGCGATCTCCGCCGTACGGACCGGGCAGCCCTCCTCCAACCGACTGCAGGTGAAGGGCAGTTGGTGCACACGGCTGGCGCCGTACGAGGGTGCGGGGTTCCATGTCGTGCTGGCGGGCAGTTGCCGGCTGGTGCCCGACGGGGGCGGTGAGCCGGTGGCGCTGGGCGCGGGGGACGTCGTACTGCTGCCGCACGGAGCCGGACATGTGCTGGCGGATTCGTCCGGCGACACAGCGCGGGCGGTGCCGTTCGAGGAGATGCGGCGGCCGGTCGGGGACGGGCCCGAGGTGGAGCTGCTGTGCGGGAAGTACCGGCTGGACCGGAGCCGTACGCATCCGCTGATGGCGGAGCTGCCGGAGGTGGTCCATCTGCCGAACCGGGTCGGCCGCCATCCCGAACTCCGTGCTGCCGTGGACCTGTTGGCGCGGGAGCTGGACGAACGGCGGCCGGGGGCCTGCCTGGCGCTGCCGAGCCTGCTCGACCTGCTGCTGATCTACCTGGTGCGGGCGTGGATGAGCGAGGCGGAGACGGGCAGTTGGCCGTCGGTGCTGAGCGATCCGGTGACCACGGCCGCGCTACGGGCCCTGCACTCCGACCCGGCCGCCTCCTGGACCAACGACCGGCTGGCCGCGGCGGTGGGCGTGTCCCGGGCGACGCTGGCCCGCCGGTTCACCGCGCTGGTGGGGCGGGCGCCGATGGCGTATCTGACGTGGTGGCGGCTGACGTTGGCGGCGACCCGCCTGCGGGACACGGATGCCTCACTGGCAACTGTGGCCCGCGAGGCGGGATATGGGAGCCCGTACGCCCTGTCGCACGCGTTCAGCCGGGAGTTCGGGGTGACGCCGGGCAAGTACCGGACATCGGCAGTGGGTTCGTGACTATCCGTCCTCGGGGTCGTCGTACTCCTCCGCGAGTCTCAGCCCCAGGTCGGATTCCCAGTCCAGGGCCCACTGCCGCAGCTCCGCGATCTCCTCCGTGCCGAGTCCGTGGGCCGCGAACTGCTCGTCGCTCACCCAGACGACGCCCTCCAGCCGGTCCCGCAGCCCGGAGAGGTCGAACTCCGGCCCGGCGTCCCGCAGTCCGAGCTGTTCGAGTTCGATGACGGAGAAGTGGCGGCAGGCCGCGTGCACGTCGATCACGTCCTGCGGCAGACCGCGGTCGGCGAGCGCGCGCACGCTCGCGACCGCCAGGTCCTCGTGACTCGCCGGCTCCGGCGTCCCCACCGCCAACTCCCCTTCTTCCGGCGCCCGGTCAGACGTCCGCGCCGCCCAGTCTCAGCTGCGCCAGCCGGATCTGGTCCAGGACTCCGGCGTAGGTGTGGACCTCGTCGAGCTCACCGGTCAGGTAGTCCGTCCCGGCACCGGCCGCGAGGCTCCGGCCGATCTGGAGGTCGCCGGTGGGTGTCCAGGTGTCCTTGCCCGTGACGCTCGCGGTGTCGCCTGCGTAGACGTCGTCGACGTACAGGCGGAGTTGGTCGGTCCGCTCGTCGTAGACCACCGCAAGGAACTCGTCCTCCGCCGCCCCGAACGGCGAGGCGGGCGCGGTGACCGTGGTGGTCGGCGCGTCGGCGCTGTCCTCGTGGGCGACCACGGCCTGCCAGGACCGGGAGGCCGCGACATAGCGCAGGGTGAACAGGCTGGTGTGCTCCCCGGGTTGGGACAGCAGCGTCATGTCGTGCGTGGCCGTGTCCCCGTCGACGCGCACATGGGTCGTCACGGAGAAGCCCGCGTCGGACGGGCGTACCGCGTCCGGTGTGGTGGCGTAGTCGCCGTCGCCGTCCAGGAGGAGGTCGCCGTAGCCCACCATGGGGTATCGCGCCGGAGTGCAGTCGGGGTTCACGTCGCAGTCGTCGGTGGCCGTGTAGATCGACGCGTCGCCCGCCAGGGTGAGCGGCTCACCGCCCGCGTACTCGGGGCTGCTGCCGCCGGTCGCCGTCTCCAGGTCCCAGTAACCCTGGCGCTGCGGAGTGCGCGTGGCGGCGGCCGTGATCTCCCCGGGGACGTACACGCGGTCCCAGACGTCGACCGCGGTGAGCAGACCGTGCCAGTGCGCGGTGCCGTCGGCGGCCTCGCCGGAGCCGAGCCGCAGGGGGCCCGTGCCACCGGCCGCGACGGTGTTCTCGGCCGTGGCGACCAGGTCACCGTCGACGTAGAGGTGGGCCGTGTGCTGCTCGGCGTCGTACACGCCGACGAGATGGGCCCACTCGCCCCGCTCGGGGGAGCCGCCGGTGAGGTGTACGGAACCGCCGCTCGTGGTGGGGAGCGCGAAGGACCAAGTGGGCGCGCCGTCCGTGGAGTTGGTCGCCGTGCCCAGGGAGAAGCCGGTCCGGCTGACGGCGGTCATGTCGCTGTCGAGCGCGTCCGGGCGGACCCAGGCGCCGACCGAGAAGATCTTCGCCGTGTCCACCGCGGAGTCGAGCGTGGCGTACGCCTCGTCCGTGCCGTCGAACCGGGCGGCGGAGGCGACGCTCGTCCCGGTGGGGCCCTGTGCGTCGGGGGTGACGCCGGTGCCGGTGTCCGCGCCGGAGTCGTGCTGCGGGTCCCAGTGGGAGACCGCCGCCCTGCCCTCGCCGACCTTGACGGAGTACGTGGTGTCGGAGCTGCCGTTGCCCGCCGCGTCGAACGCCCGGACCGTGAGGGATGTCAGTCCCTCCCGCTGCGGCAGCCAGCGCAGCGAGACCGCGCCACCGGGCTCGGCCGGGGTGAGGGTCTGCGACACGCCGCCCATCCAGGTATAGCGGTACGACACCACGTCGTCGGACGCCGAGTCGATGACGAACGTGCCGTAACTGCCCACCCCGTCGTGCCAGTTCTCGTCGTCCGGGTACTCCGGCGACGAGACGACCGGTGCCTTCGGCGCCTCGGTGTCGTCGGCCGCCGCCGCAACTCCCGTCAGGGCGGCGGTGGTCAGTGCCACGGCCGCGCAGGTCACCCCGGCGCGTCTCCAGTCGGACGTCCTCAAGGTCAATCCCCTCCCAAGATCCGGTAAAGAGAGAATGACCTTAACTGCCGCCACTGACAACGCAATTGTGCGCCGCCGCAGCACCGCTCACCGGCTGTCGACGTCCAGGTTGGCGATCGCCGCCTTCGCCACCTCGCGGCCACGGGCCGTGAAGTCGCCCTTGCCCGGGTAGCTGATGGTGAGCCGGTACATGTCCCCGGCCGAGGTCTTGTAGTAGAGGATCCTCAGCTCGCGGGGAAGGGGGTTCTGGGTGTCGTCGGAGTCGTAGGTGACCGTGTTCTCGGCGGACGGCTGGCCCTGGTAGGTGCCGGTCGGCTTCGGAACGGTCTCCGCGGCCTTCCCCATGTCGAGGTCGACGCTGCCGCTGGTCTTGAAGTCGCCGTTGTCCGAATACATTTCGGCCGCCGCCGAGTCTTTTATATAGCCGTTGGGGTCCTCGGACTTCTTGTCGAGGCTCAGGAAGATCCAGATGCTGCCGCTCGGGTCGGTGTACGTGACCCAGTGGCTCTTGTCCGAAGTGCGGTCGGGAGTGGTCCTCTTGTAGGCCGCCGGGGCGGCGAGCGTCGCGGCCACGTCGGACTCGTGGTGCTTCTTCCAGCCGTGCGGCAGCGGCCTCGCGAACGGGTCGGCGATCGCCACGTACCCGGCCGCCACCGAGGCCGCGACGACCACGGCACCGAGCCCGAACCACACCTTGCGGCCCAACCGGCGCTTTCCTGCGGCTCCTTGGACGTACCGCACCTCTTGCGTCGCCGCCGGAGCCGGCGGGTTCGCCACCGATTCGAGTACGGCGCGCACCCGGGCGGCGTCCGGGCGGCTCGACGGGTCCTTGGCCAGCAGGGCGGTGATGAGGTCGGCGAGCGGGCCCGGCGCCGAAACCGGCGGTGCGGGCGTGGCGTTGAGGACCGACTGGAGGGTGGCGGGGGTGTTGCTGCGGCGGAACGGGGAGACGCCCTCCGTCGCCGCGTACAGGACCACGCCGAGCGACCACAGGTCGGACGCGGGTCCTGGGCGCTGGCCCAACACCCGTTCCGGCGCGATGTATTCGGGCGAGCCGACGAAGCCGCCGGTGTCGGTCAGGTTGGTCTCGCCCTCTATCTGGGCTATCCCGAAGTCGGTCAGCACGACCCGGTCGTGGCGGCCGAGCAGGACGTTGTCCGGCTTGACGTCACGGTGCAGGACACCCGCCGCGTGCGCGGCCTCCAGGGCGCCGAGCACCTGCAGGCCGATACGGGCCGCGTCGCGCGCGTCGAGGGTGCCCTCCTGCAGCACCTCGCCCAGGGAGCGGCCGGTCACCAGCTCCATCACGATCCACGGCCGGCCGTCGACGACGGCCACATCGTGCACGGTCACGACGGCGGGGTGGTCGAGCCGGGCCGCCGCGCGTGCCTCGCGGCGCATCCGCTCGTACGCGTTGTCACGTTCGCGTTCGGGAAGATTGTCCGGGACGCGGGGTTCCTTGACGGCGACCTCGCGGTCCACCGTCTCGTCCTGGGCGCGCCACACCGTGCCCATACCGCCGTGCCCGAGCTTGCCGAGCAGCCGGTAGCGCCCGGCTATCAGACGTCCGGTGCCACTGTCCCGCGAGGGCTGTGGCACCTTCGGTCTCGGCGGTTGCAGAACAAAACTCGTCGTCTCGTCGGGCCCGCCGCCCTGTCCCCCGTCGCTGCTCATGGGTCCATCCATATCGCGGCGACCGCTCCCGTATCCACAGGGAACGCGTTCCGGTCACACACCCGTGACTCGAACCGTCACCTATCTCACCTTTGTGCCGGTACGAACGTGTCCAGCGCGACGTCGAAGTACTCCTTCGCCTCCCGCACCTTCCCGACCGGCGCCGACACCCACACGTCGTACATCCGGCCGCTCTCCTCCCAGCACAGGTCGTAGGTGTGCCGGGGCCCCTCCGCCGTGCTGAAGCCGTTCCAGGTGAACTCCCAGAGCGCGGCGGGGTGTCCGTAGTGGGTGGTGTCGGTGACCTTGCCGTCGTGGTAACCGGGGTTCGTGTCCGCGCCCTTGGCCGCCGCGCTCTTCATCACCGCGAGCGGGCCGCCCGCCGCGGGGTCGGACATCCTGATGCCGAGCCGGAAGGTCTCCCCCGGCGACATGTAGAAGATGCGCTCGCCCTGCGGGACGCGCACGAAGTCCTCCGGTACGGCGAGCGCGAAGCCGTCGGGGTCGTGGGCCACGCGGTAACCGGAGGGCGCGGTGGGCGAGTTGACGGTCTTCGAAGGCGTGGGGGTGGGGGTAGGGGTGGGCGACGGTGACGTCGTACCGGCACTCGTGGAGGTCGACGGCGCCGAACTCCCGGGCGCGGCAGCCCTGTTGTCGTCGCCGTGCATCAGGAGCGCCGCCGCCGACACCCCCGCCCCCGCCATCGCCGCGACCAGCAACGCGGCCACTAGGACACCTCGGGTGGAACGCCGAGGGGGCGGCACTTCCGTGACGGGCGGTGTGGGCGACGGTGTCGGTGGCGCCGACTCCCGTAGCGGCACGTCCCGTTGGGTCGGCGTGTAACCGGGTGCCGGGTGCGCCGTACGCCCGGCACCCGCCTTCGGTGTGCGCCCCGCGCCCGCCGACGGCGTGCGCCCCGTCTTCAGGAAGGCGCGCAGCATCCGCTCCGCCTCCGCCGCCTCAAGCCGCTGTTCCGGATCGCGTTCGAGCAGTCCCCGTACGACGGGCAGCAGCGGCCGGGCCTCTTCGGGTGGCCGGATCTCGTCGAAGACGACCGCGTGCAGGATGCCGCCCAACGAGTCGCGCCGGAACGGCGATTCACCGCTCAGCACCGTGCACAGCAGCGCGCCCAGGGACCACAGGTCGGACGCGGGACCGGTCCGCAACCCGGACATCCGTTCCGGCGCGGTGTACTCGGGCGAGCCGACGAACGCGCCGTTCTCGGTGAGCGTCGTGGCGCCCGCGACCTGCGCGATACCGAAGTCGGTCAGGACGACCCGGGCGAAGGCGGCGGGGTCCTGGTCCTCCTGGGCGGCGGCGGTCCGGTCGGAGCCCGACCGGTCGGCGGGGGTCCGGTCGGTCTGCTCGGAGGCGGTGTCCAGCAGCACGTTCGCCGGTTTGATGTCCCGGTGCAGGACGCCCGCCGCGTGCGCCGTGCGCAGCGCGCCGAGGAGGGCAATACCGATCCGCGCGGCCTCGGCGGCGTCGACCGGACCGTGGGTGGAGATCCGGTCGGCGAGCGAGCCGCCGTCGATCAACTCCATGACGATGTACGGCCGTTCGTCCTGCTCGACGACATCGTGCACGACGATGACGTGCGGATGCCGCAGCTGCGCGACCGCCCGCGCCTCACGCAGTGTCCGGTCGCGGTGCTGCCGGGCCTCCTCCTCGGAGAGGGAGTCGTCCTGGGCGATCTCCTTGACGGCGACCTGCCGGCCCAGCAGTTGGTCGGTCGCCCGCCACACGACGCCCATGCCGCCGCGCCCGAGCCGCTTCTCCAGTCGGTAACGCCCGGCGATCACCCGGACGTTGTCCCCCTCGGTCCCCATGCGCACCATCATGACGCAACCGGAAGCGCTCAGCCCGAGTTCGGACTCCAGCTCTGCAGGACCGACTTGAACTGCGCGCTCGTCGTCGCCCAGTCCGCGGCCGGCGAGGACATGTAGATCGCGTACTCGATCCCGTCACGGGACGTGTACGTCTCCTCGATGGCGCGCCGCGGCCCCGGGTAGGGCGTGTCCTTCGCCTGCGCGGTCCAGGTGTAGTCCCACAGGGACCCCGGACGGTCGCGGTAGGTGTTCGCCTCCAGGGTCACCTTGTTGTAGTCGACCAGCCGTTGGAGCTGTACTTCCAGGTCCAGCTGGTGGGCGTTCGCGTTGGGGAAGTCGGGGGTGGGATCGATGGCGATGCGGACGAAGTGCTCGCCGTTGTCGGGCGTGTAGTCGACCTGCTGGATGTCACTGGTCTCGCCGCCCTTGCTGTCGGAGACGTAGACCTTCCGTACCCAGCCCTTGGGGAGCGATATCTCGAAGCCCAAGGGGTCGGTGTAGGTCCTCCAGTTGGCGGGAAGCGAGTTCTGCGGCGAGGTCGGCGAGGCGCTCCCCGTGGGGCTCTGCGAGACCGACGCACCCGGGGTGGTGCCCTGGTCCCGGTCCTGGTGCCACTTCTGCAGCCCCAGCGCCGTACCGCCGCCGACGAGCGCGGCGAGGACGACCACCAGGACGACCGAACGGAACCGGCGGCGCTTCGGCGGAGCGGGCGCGACGGCACCGGGGCCCGCGAGGGGGACGGGGGGCGTCCGCTGGTCGTACGTGGACCCCGTCGCCGACTGATACGGCGTCGCGCCCGAACCGGGGTACGGTGTCGCGCCCGAACCGGTGTACGGCGTCGCGCCGGTGGCCGGCGTGTCCTGGGTGAAACTCTCCGCCCGTGAACCCAATCGCTGCGTCGGCAGCCACTCCTCCGCCGACCGCGGCCGTCGTCCCTCGGCGGCCTCCGCGAGCATCTGCTCGGTCTGGTCCGCGTCCGGCCGCAGGTCGGGGTCCTTGTTCAGCAGCGCGGCGATGACGGGCGCGAGCGGACCGGCGTACCGCAGTTCGCCGGCCTCCTCCTCGACGACGGCCTGCATGGTGGACAGCGGCGAGGTGCGGCGGAACGGCGAACGGCCCTCGACCGCCGTGTAGAGCGTGGCGCCCAGCGCCCACAGGTCGGAGGACGGTCCCGGGTCGGCGCCGCGCACGCGCTCGGGGGCGAGGTAGTCGACGGATCCGACGACCTCTCCGGTACGCGTGATGGTGCTGTCGCCCTCGATCTGCGCGATACCGAAGTCGGTGAGCAGCACCCGCCCGTCCAGCCCGAGCAGCACATTGCCCGGCTTGACGTCGCGGTGCAGGACGCCGGCTGCGTGCGCGGCGCGCAGCGCGCGCAGCACCCACAGACCGATGCGCGCGGCCTCGGCCGGCTCGATCCGGCCCTGCTCCTTGACCTCGTCGGCCAGCGAGTTGCCCTCGACCAGCTCCATGACGATCCACGGTCGGCCGTCGTGTTCGAGGACGTCGTGCACGGTGACGACGGCGGCGTGGTTGATGCGCGCGGCGGCGCGCGCCTCGGCGCGGGTGCGCGCCAGAAGTCTCGGCTGGTCGCTCTCGGACACGTAGAGCGCGGCCGTCAACTCCTTGATGGCGACGGCCCGGTGCAGCACCTCGTCGTGCGCACGCCACACCCGGCCCATGCCGCCGCTGCCGATCGATTCGGCCAGTCGATAGCGCCCCGCGAGGAGCAGGCCCTGCATCTGATTCACGTTGCCCCGCAATGCTCTTGACAGGCTCAGCGTAAGGACCGGCCCTCCGGCAGGGAACCAGCGGGGTACCAAGGAGACCGCACTGTGACGGTTGTCGCTTCTGCGCCCGAACGGGAACCATTCAGCTCCGGCGCGCCGCCTCCGCGGGTCAGCCGGTGTACTGGTAGGTCGACGACGCCTGCTCGTACAGCCGTGTCACCTCGTCGCGTTGGGCCTCCGGGCCGCGTACCTGCACGATGTGGTAGCGGCCGTTGATGAGGAACACCATGTTGCGTACGAACAGGTCACCGCCCTGACTGTCCGTCCAGGTGAACTGCCCCTCGGCCATGACCTTTCCGCCCACCGTGATGGTCCGCAGTCCGGTCGCCGTGGCCCAGCTGGAGTTGCGGTAGGGCTGCAACTCGCGCTCCTTGTCCCGCTGGTACACCATCGGGTCGCTGCCGTTCGTCGTGGCGCTGTCCCGTCCCGCCACCACGATCAGCTCGAAGTCGCCGTGCGAGTAGACCACTTGGCCGCTGCCGTTCTTGGGTGTACGGGTCCAGCCCTTGGCGACGGCGACCTGGAACCCCACGGAGTCCTTCCGCAGCACGAAGCCGTCGGCGACGTTCGAGCCGGTCTGCGTCCCGGTCGAACCGGCCGACTCGGAGGGGGTGTTGGAGCTCTTGGAGGCATCGGGCGAGGTCTGGTCGGGCTGCGGCTGACTGCTCGCCTCGGCCGACGACTGACTCGGCGCGGGACTGACCTCCCCCGCCGCCCCCGTCTTGTCCCCCTGCCCAGCGCCGGTGTTCTCCCCCGACTTGGGCATGAAGACCATGGCGTACGCGATCGCGCCGGCCAGCAGCAGGAAGATGAGCACCAGCAGGGTCCGGCCGAGGCGCCGGGGCGACCCGGTGACCTCCTGCTTGGCCCGCTTGTGCCGCCCGTGCGGACTGGTCGCGGGCAGC
>NZ_JAWOAI010000202.1:0-16376 GCF_033194735.1 Streptomyces sp. W16 | reverse complement strand
CTGCTGGAGCGCGCCGACGACCTCCGGCGCCGGGCCGGCCGGCTGGCGGGCTCGGAGGCGGTCCGGCTCGGCTACGTCAACTGGCTCCCCGCGGACCTGACCGCGCGCACCGCAGGTGTGGCCCAGCTACATGTGGACGCCTGGATCGCGCCCTCGCACACGCAGGCCGCCCGGGTCGCGGACGGCAGCCTGGACCTCGCGGTGTGCTGGGTACGGGACGAGGACCTGAAACGCCTCGCCCTGCGGGCCCGTCTGCTCGGCGCGGACCGGCTGTACGCGGTGGCCACGGGCACCGACACCGGTGACGTACGCGCCCGGGACACCTCCGTCCTCCTCGACGACGACACCCAGTCCTGGTCGTCCTGGAACGTCTACGCCGAGCAACTGGCCCACGACACCGGGGCGCACGCCGTGCCGATCTCCGACGGCGGGATCACCGGCCCCGCTTTCTTCGACCACGTCCGCCGCAGCCGTCGCCCGGTCGTCAACTCGCCCAAGGGGCAGACCACTCCGCTGCCGCCCGACCTCGTACGACGCGAGGTCGTCGGGCCGGCGGTCCACTGGACCTGGTCGCTGGTGTGGCGCGAGGGCGAGACACGTGCCGCGGTCCTCGCCGCCGTGGACGCGCTGTGCGACGGCGTCGGCGACCTCGGGCTGCGTGCCCCGGACGCCTGGCTGCCGGCGGGCGACCCGCACCGCTGACGTGGACTGGGAGGCCAAGCCTCCCAGCAGCGAGGATCCCGGTCCTGGGAAAACCCCGTCTGACCTTTGCTTTCACCTCTCCAAGTCGCCTACCTTCTCGAATAGGCGACCGGTCGGCTAGTAACTCGGCCGGGAGCCACTCGCCAAGCACCACTACTTCGGAGAAGGTCGTCATGAGCACTCGGAACCAGAAGGTCGCGATCGTCACCGGCGCCTCGCAGGGCATCGGAGCCGGCGTCGTCGACGCCTACCGCAAGCTCGGCTACGCCGTCGTCGCCACCTCGCGAACCATCGCCCCCGCCGACGACGCGGACATCCTGACCGTCCAGGGCGACATCGCGGACCCGGCCACCGCCGAGCGGGTCGTGGCCGCCGCGATCGAGCGGTTCGGCCGGATCGACGCACTGGTCAACAACGCGGGCATCTTCGTCGCCAAGCCCTTCACCGACTACACGGCCGACGACTACGCGAGCGTGATCGGCATCAACCTGACCGGACTCGTCCGGATCACCCAGCTGGTCATCCCGCACCTGCTCAACCAGGGCGGCGGCCACATCGTCAACGTCACCACCAGCCTGGTCGACAACGCGGACGCCCGCGTGCCCTCCGCCCTGGCCTCGCTGACCAAGGGCGGGCTGCAGTCCGCCACCAAGTCCCTCGCCATCGAATACGCCACCCGGGGCATCCGCGTCAACGCTGTGTCGCCGGGCACCATCAAGACCCCGATGCACCCGGAGGAGACCCACATGGGCCTCGCCGCCCTGCACCCGGTCGGCCGGATGGGAGAGGTGAGCGACATCGTCGACGCCGTGGTCTTCTTGGAGAACGCTCCCTTCGTCACCGGCGAGATCCTCCATGTCGACGGCGGCATGAGCGCCGGTCACTGAGAAAGGTCGACGGAGATGAACAGCGGGAACGACGACGAACTCGTCCTGCGCGGTGTCCTGGACCCCTGGAAAGCGGCCGTAGACGCCCACGAGCCGGAACAGGTGGCCCGGCTCTTCACCGAGGACGCGATCTTCCAGGGGCTGCACCCCTACAGCGTCGGCCGGCCGGGTGTCGCCGAGTACTACGACTCCCAGCCCCTCGGGATGAAGGCCGCCTACGACGTCCTGGAGACCCGGCGGTACGCCGACGACCTCGTACTCGGTTACCTGGACACGGAGTTCACGTTCACCGACCGGCCGCCGGTCGACGTCAAGCTCGCCGTACTGGTGCGGCGGCTGGCGGACGGCTGGTACATCGCCCATTACCAGGTCTCGCGGCCGGCCGGGTGACAGGTGTGAAGGAAAGCTGCGACACCGCTTAAGAAAACCTCGATGGACCCGGGCACTCCGGTAGGGCAGATTGCTAGCACAATCCACCCCTCCCCCCGGAACGGGCTCGTCCGGCATGCCCGGATCGAGCCCGGCCCCGGGACCTCACCCACAGGAGCCGCTGCGTTGAAGGCGCTGGTCAAGGAGAAGGCGGAGCCCGGGCTGTGGCTCGTGGACGTGCCGGAGCCCGCCGTCGGACCCGGCGACGTACTGATCAAGGTGCTGCGCACCGGGATCTGCGGCACCGACCTGCACATCAGGTCCTGGGACGGCTGGGCGCAGCAGGCGATCCGTACGCCGCTCGTGCTCGGGCACGAGTTCGTCGGTGAGGTGGTCGGGACCGGCCGGGACGTCACCGACATGGCCGTGGGTGAACTGGTCAGCGGCGAGGGCCACTTGGTGTGCGGCAAGTGCCGCAACTGCCTGGCCGGCCGCCGCCACCTGTGCCGGGCCACGGTCGGGCTCGGCGTCGGCAGGGACGGGGCCTTCGCGGAGTACGTCGCGCTGCCCGCCGCCAACGTGTGGGTGCACCGCGTCCCCGTCGACCTCGATGTGGCCGCGATCTTCGACCCGTTCGGCAACGCCGTGCACACCGCGCTGTCGTTCCCGCTCGTCGGCGAGGACGTCCTGATCACCGGTGCCGGCCCGATCGGCCTGATGGCGGCGGCGGTCGCCCGGCACGCCGGCGCGCGGAACATCATGGTGACCGATGTCAGCGAGGAACGCCTGGCCCTCGCCCGCAAGATCGGCGTGACCCTCGCCCTGAACGTGACGGACGCTCAGATCGCGGACGGGCAACGCGAGTTGGGCCTGCGCGAGGGCTTCGACATCGGCCTGGAGATGTCCGGCCGCCCCGAGGCGATGCGCGACATGATCGCCAACATGACCCACGGCGGCCGGATCGCGATGCTGGGACTGCCCGCCCAGGAGTTCCCCGTCGACTGGTCCCGCATCGTCACCTCGATGCTCACCATCAAGGGCATCTACGGCCGTGAGATGTTCGAGACCTGGTACGCGATGTCGGTCCTGCTCGAAGGCGGCCTCGACCTCGCGCCCGTGATCACCGGCCGGTACGGACACCGCGACTTCGAGGCGGCGTTCGCGGACGCGGCGAGCGGGCGCGGCGGCAAGGTCATCCTCGACTGGACTCTGTAGCAAGGGAATTGATGATGTTCGACTCCGTGCGCGACGACCTCCGCACCACCCTCGACGAGATCCGCGCCGCCGGACTGCACAAGCCCGAGCGCGTGATCGGCTCCCCTCAGTCCGCGACCGTGCGGGTCACCGCTGGCGGCCGACCCGGCGAGGTCCTCAACTTCTGTGCCAACAACTACCTGGGCCTCGCCGACCACCCCGAGGTCGTCGCCGCCGCCCACGCGGCCCTCGACCGCTGGGGCTACGGCATGGCCTCAGTGCGCTTCATCTGCGGAACCCAGGAGGTCCACAAGGAACTAGAGGCCCGCCTCTCCGCGTTCCTCCGCCAGGAGGACACGATCCTCTACTCCTCCTGCTTCGACGCCAACGGCGGTGTCTTCGAAACCCTGTTGGGCCCGGAGGACGCGGTCGTCTCCGACGCCCTGAACCACGCGTCGATCATCGACGGCATCCGCCTCTCCAAGGCCCGCCGTTACCGGTACGCGAACCGTGACATGGCCGATCTGGAACAGCAGTTGAAGGAGGCCGCGGGCGCCCGACGCAAGCTGATCGTCACCGACGGCGTCTTCTCCATGGACGGTTACGTCGCCCCGCTGCGCGAGATCTGCGACCTCGCCGACCGCTACGACGCGATGGTCATGGTCGACGACTCCCACGCCGTCGGCTTCGTCGGCCCGGGCGGCCGGGGCACCCCCGAACTGCACGGCGTAATGGACCGCGTCGACATCATCACCGGCACCCTCGGCAAGGCGCTCGGCGGCGCCTCCGGCGGTTACGTCGCCGCCCGCGCCGAGATCGTCGCGCTGCTGCGCCAGCGCTCACGGCCGTACCTCTTCTCGAACACCCTCGCCCCGGTGATCGCCGCGGCCTCGCTCAAGGTGCTCGACCTGCTGGAGTCCGCGGACGACCTGCGCGTCCAACTCGCCGAGAACACCGCCCTGTTCCGCCGCCGGATGACCGAGGAGGGCTTCGACATCCTCCCCGGCGACCACGCCATCGCGCCCGTGATGATCGGCGACGCGGCCGTGGCGGGCCGGATGGCGGAACTGCTGCTGGAGCGGGGCGTGTACGTGATCGGCTTCTCGTACCCGGTCGTCCCGCAGGGCAAGGCCCGCATCCGGGTCCAGCTCTCCGCCGCGCACTCGACGGACGACGTGAACCGGGCGGTGGACGCCTTCGTGGCGGCCCGCGCGGAGCTGGAGGGCTGAGCAGACCTGGGGCTCGGCAGGCCGTGGCGGTGACCGGCACGGACATATTGCGATAATCGGTCCCATGATCGAAGCGCGGCGGCTCCATATCCTCCGTGCGGTGGCCGACCACCGCACCGTGACGGCGGCAGCCGCCGCGCTGTACCTCACCCCCTCGGCGGTCTCCCAACAGCTCGCCGCCCTGGAGCAGGAGACCGGCCACCGCCTGGTCGAGCGCGGCGCCAAGGGCGTACGGCTGACCCCGGCCGGCGAGATCCTGCTCGCCCACACCAACGTCGTCCTGGCCCAGCTGGAACGGGCCGAGGCGGAACTCGCCGCCTACAGCTCGGGCGAGGCCGGCACGGTCACCGTCGCCGCCTTCGCGACCGGCATCGCACAGGTCGTGGCACCGGCCGTGACCCGCCTCGCGAGGCTGGCGCCCGGCATCCGGATCCGCGTCCAGGACGCCGAGGGCGACGCCAGTCTGCCGATGGTGCTGGACCGGCAGGTGGATGTCGCGGTCGCCGTCGAGTACCGCGGCGCCCCGCCCGCCGACGACCCGCGCCTGATCCATGTCCCGCTCTACGCCGAGCCCTTCGACGCGGTAGTCCCGGTCGCCCACCGCCTCGCCGACACAGACGAGATCCCCCTTGCAGAACTGGCCAAGGACCCGTGGATCGGCCCCTACCCCGGCAACCCCTGCCACGAGGTGGTCGTCCTGGCCTGCGAGAACGCCGGATTCCAGCCCCGCCTGGAGCACTCCTCCGACGACTTCCGAGCCGTGGTCGCCCTCGCCTCGGCCGACGCGGGCGTCGCCCTCGTCCCCCGCTCGGCCCTGCGCGGCATGGACCTGACGGGAGTCGTCGTCCGGCCCGTCGACGGGGTGGCGCCGACCCGCCGGGTCTTCGCGGCCGTACGACGCGGCACGGAGGAGCACCCGCTGATCCGCCCGGTGCTGGACGCGCTGGCGGAAGCGGCCCGGACGTAACCTCGCCGTTTCATATACGGGATACCGTCCCGAATATGAAACAAGAAGACGTGGACCCGGTCCCGGCTCCGGACCCCATGGACGCCCGGCTCGGCACCCGCCTGGCCGAGCTGCGGGCCCAACACGGCTGGTCCCTGGGGGAGTTGGCGGAGCGCAGCGGGGTGAGCCGGTCGACCCTGTCCCGCGCCGAACGCGCCGAGACCAGCCCCACCGCCTCCCTCCTCAACCGCCTGTGCGGCGTCTACGGCCGGACCATGTCCCAACTCCTCAGCGAGGTGGAGGCCGAGCCCACCCCGCTGATGCCCGCCGCCGACCAGCCCGTGTGGGAGGACCGCGCCTCCGGTTTCGTACGACGGTCCGTGTCGCCCCCGCACACCGGCCTGCGCGGCGAACTCGTGGAGGGACGGCTCGCGGCCGGCGCCGACATCGCCTACGACCGGCCGCCCGTCCCCGGCCTCGAACAGCACATCTGGGTCCTGGAAGGCACCCTCGACGTGACGGCCCGGGACGTCGAGCACCATCTCGACACCGGCGACTGTCTACGGCTGCGGGTGTGGGGCCCGACACGGTTCCGCTGCCCGGGTCCGGACAGTGTGCGCTACGTACTCGCGGTGGTGCTGCCATGAGGACGGAGCGGCTGGACGCACCCCAACTGCTCGCCATGGTCGACGAGTTGGCGGACCTGCTGACCGACACCGTGCACGACGGGGCGTCGGTCGGATTCCTCGCGCCGCTCGACCGGGCTGCGGCCGTCGCCTGGTGGCGGGAGCGTGCCGACGGAGTGAGCGCCGGGCGGCTCGCCGTGTGGGCGGCGCTGAGCGGCGACCGGGTCGTCGGCACGGTGAGCTTGGCCTTCGCCGACAAGCCCAACAGCCGCCACCGCGCCGAACTGGTCAAGCTGATGGTGCACCGGGACGCCCGCGGACGCGGCCTCGGGCGCGGGCTCCTGACCGTCGCGGAGGACGCGGCGGTGGCGGCCGGCATCACCCTCCTCCACCTGGACACCGAGACGGACAGCACTGCCGAACGCCTCTACGGCTCGGCCGGCTGGACCCGGGCCGGCGTCATCCCCGACTACGCGGCGAGCCCGGCCGGGGTGCTGCGGCCGACGACGCTCTACTACAAGCGGGTGGGGGCGGGTGCGGGGGTGGACGGCGTTCCTGCGGGATAGATACTGCGCGACAGACACGGCTTGGTGCTCTGCGCTTGGTGCGGGCCGGTGTCACCTGCGAACCGGGGACGCCCTCCCACCAGGTGATTGTCAGTGCCGGCCGCTATGTTGCGTGTCATGCCGGATGCCGAAGACGTACGCCGTATCGCCCTCTCCCTCCCGGACACGACGGAGAAGATCGCCTGGAGCATGCCCACGTTCCGGGTCGCCGGGAAGATGTTCGTCACGCTGCCCGAGGAGGAGACCTCCATCGCCGTGCGCTGCCCCAAGGAGGAGCGCGACGAACTCGTCCTGGCCGAGCCCGAGAAGTTCTGGGTCGCCGATCACGAGGCTGGCTTCGCCTGGGTCCGGGCCCGGCTCGCCGCGCTGGACAGCGAGGAGGAACTGCGTGACATCCTCGCCGACTCCTGGCGCCAGGCGGCCCCGCCCCGACTCCTGGAGTCCTACCCGGAGTTGGGCCTCCTGTCCGACGACTGAGCCGCCCCGGCGCGGAGTTGGGCGGCGGGTCTCAGTCCCGCGTACTGGCTCGCCCGCCCCCGACGAAACCGTCGATTCGTTCGCGCAGTGACCGGGCGTCCAGGCCGTGGGCGGCCAGGTGTTCCGGGACGGTGCCGTAGCGCCGCAGTTCGGGGCGGGCCACGCCCAGGCCCAGTACCCGGTGGGGCACGTCGGCGAGTGCGTCGTTCGCGGCGGCCGTCGAGGTGCCCGCGAGATACGGCTCGACGAGCACGACGTCGGTCCCGGCCGACCGCGTGGCGCGGCGCAGCGCGGTCGCGTCGAAGGGCCGTACGGTTGTGGCGTACAGGACGGTGACGTCGAGGCCCTCCGTCGCGTCGAGTACGGCGTCGAGCATCGGCCCGACCGCGACGACCACACCGGAGCGGCCCTCGCGGACGCGGAGGAAGCGCTCGCCGTCGACCGGGAGACCATCGGCGTTCGACTGGACGGACAGCCGTACGTACACCTTGTTGTCGCCCGCGGCGACCGCGTGCCGCAGCAGGGTTTCGGCCTCGTCCGGGTGGCCCGGCACGTGCACGGTCCAGCCGTCGAGCGTGTCGAGGAGCGCCACATCGCCCGGGGCCATGTGCGTCAGCCCGCCGGCGGGCCAGTCGAACGAGGCCGCCGCGCTCACCAGTACCGCGCCGACGCCCTGGTGCCCGAGGTCCAGCTTGACCTGCTCGAAGGGCCGCTCGACGAGGAAACTCGCGAAGGTGTGCAGGACGGGGCGCATCCCGGTCAGCGCGAGTCCCGCGCCCGCCCCGACGAGGAGCTGCTCGCGGATGCCGACGTTGATCACCCGGTCCGGGTGGCGGAGTTGTGCCTCGGCGAGGTCGGCCGCGCCGATCTCGGCGAGGACGACCGCGACGCGTGGGTCCTCGTCGAGAAGCCGGGAGACGACCGGGGTGAAACGGTCACGCATGGTGTCCATGGAGAGAAAGCCCTTCTCGAAAGGTAGTGACGTGAATTGGCGAGGGCGGGTGATCAGGCGGACTTCGGTTCCACTCGGGCCACGACCACATGGGGTCGGCCGGGATGCGGCGCGGTGAAGGCGGCGTACAGCGCTTCGTGATCGCGGCCGTCGGCCGTCACCGTGGACCAGCCCGCGGCCTCGAAGCGGGCGGCGATGCCACCGGGCCGGGCGTGACTGGCGGAGGAGTTGTCCACGACGACGGTGTGCAGCCGGTCCAGCCCGGCGGGCCCGGCGAAGGCGATGGCCTCGTGGTTGCTGCCCTCGTCCAGCTCGGCGTCCCCGACCAGCACCCAGACCCGGGGTTCGGCGCGCCCCTGGGCGCGCAGTCCCAGTGCCGTCCCGACGGCGATCGGCAGCCCGTGCCCCAGCGACCCGCTGCCGATCTCGGCGCCCGGCACCAGCACCCGGTCGGGGTGGTGCCCGAGCGGGGAGTCGTACGAGCCGAAGCCCTGGAGCCATTCCACCGGGACGAATCCCTTGGCGGCCAGTACGGCGTAGTACGCCATCGGCCCGTGCCCCTTGGAGAGCAGGAACCGGTCCCGTTCCGGGTCGCCCATGCGTTCCGGGCCGACCCGCAGCACCCGGTCGTAGAGCACCCACAGCACGTCCAGCGTCGAGGTCGCCGCCGGACCGTGCTTCTCGTCGCCGGTCATCAGGCCCATGAGCCGGTGCAGGTCGCCGTGCGTGTACGGGCGGCTGTGTTCCGTGGTGATGGTCATGCGGACGATCGTGCAACCTCAACCAAACTTCAGGTCAAGCGTCGCAAGGGGAGTCGGCCGGACGTCGGCCCCCGATAAAGGCGTGCGCGATCACCGACGCGAGTGCGGTATTGTTTCCATGCACGTTCGACCAGGGGAAACCCCAGGTCAGATGGGCAACGGGACGTGGCGCAGCTTGGTAGCGCACTTGACTGGGGGTCAAGGGGTCGCAGGTTCAAATCCTGTCGTCCCGACCAGCTTTGCAGCGGGTCGGAGGCCGTTCTCTCATTTTTGGGAGGGCGGCTTTTCGCGTTCCTGCAGGGCTGGTGGTTCTCGACGTTGTGCTCATGAGCCCTGCCCGATTCCGGCTGTTGTCAGGTGGGCCCGGAGCGGGGCTGCGCCGCGAGATTGGCCGTGATGGTGTTCTCGGCCACCGCGCACGCCGCGTGCAGTGCCTTCGAGGTGGCCTTCATCGAAGGGTTGTCGGATGTTCCGGCGCGGACACTGCAGATGATGTCGCGGTAGCCGTCCTCCGGGAGCTCGCGCAGGCGGACGGTGGGCACCGTGTCGACCCAGAACAGGTCGGGCAGGAACGCGACGGCGTGTCCGCCCCGGACGAGTCGTTCGTGCACGAGCATGTCGGGGGATTCGAATCGTACGTTCGGCCCGAATCCGGCGGCGTGGCAGATTCGCTCGGACCACTCCCGTGCCGCGCTGCCCGCCGGCTCCATCACCCAGTCGGCACCCGCCAGGTCCGAGACCCGCTCGACGCCTGTCGGGTCCGCGCCGGCCGGCGGAAGCGCGAGCCGCAGCGGGTCGCGGTGCAGGACGGCCTGTTCCACAGCGGTCGACCGGACGAGCGGCTGGCCGGCGAACACCTCGTCGACCACCAGGTCGAACTCCCTGACCTGCAGACCGGAGAGAGCGACGTCGGGATCGGCGTGTGCCAGCTCGACCGTGGCCGAGACCACGGCGGACGACGGAACCGAGGCCGTCGTTCCGAGCGTGACCGGCATGGCCTATCGCTGCGGTTCGAGTCGGTTCACCGTTGATCCCAGGGATCCTCTCGCGGCAGGGTTCGTGCTGCGATGACATCTCTCAAGCACCTTCCGATCCTCTCGGCCGACGACGTCGAGCGGGCACTGAGCCGGGACCGGGCGGCAGCGGCCCTGACCCGTGCGCTCCGGGCGGGACTGGAGCCGGGCGAAGACCTGGAACGGTCCGTACTCGAAGTGACCGGCGGCCAGTTGCTGCTCATGCCGTCGGCGGGGACATCCGCCGTGGGCCTGAAGACGGTGACGCTCGCCGCGGGAAATCCGAGCCGCGGACTGCCCCGAATCCAGGGCGCCTACCTCCTGTTCGGCGCCGGGACGCTCGAACTGCGGGCGATCATGGACGGGATCGCGGTGACGAACCTCCGAACGCCGGCCGTCTCCGTCGCGGCGACCGCTCCGCTGTTCACCCGGTTCACCCGGCCGATCGAGCTGGTGGTCTTCGGCGCGGGCCCCCAGGCGGTCGGTCACGTGGAGGCGGTCCAGGCCGTCGACTCGGTCCAACTGGCCGACGTCACCTACGTGGTCCGCCACCCCGACCGGGCCCGCGAGCAGCTGCCACCCCACGCCACCGTCGTCTCCGCGGACTCACCGGACGTGACGGCGCGGCTCGGGCGGGCGCAGGTGGTGGTCTGCGCCACCAGCGCCCGTACCCCGCTGTTCGACTCCGCGCATCTGACGGACGGTACGGTCGTGATCGCCGTCGGATCCCATGAGCCCGATGTGCGTGAACTGGACGGCCCGTTGATGGCCCGTGCACATGTCGTGGTCGAAGACGTGCGCACGGCGTTGCGCGAGGCCGGGGATGTCGTCCTGGCGATCCGCGAGGGTCACCTCCATGCCGACGAGCTGATCCCGATGGCGGACGTCGTCCGGGGCACGCGCACGCTTCCCCCGGACCGCACCGTGGTCTTGAAGAGCGTGGGAATGTCCTGGCAGGACCTGGTCGTGGCCGAAGAACTCATCGAACAGCACCAGCGCGGCGCGTCATCCGGCTAGGCCGGACCCCCCGGTCGTCGGTCGCACCGCGGCCACCCCTACCGTGACCGTCGTTTTCTCGCCAATTGCCGACTACGTCCGCCAAGGGGTTCGCGCCGCCAGCCTCGGCCGCATCCGGAGCCGTGAAGTCCCCTTCCCGGTGCGGTCGATCAGCGCCGGACGCCTGGGGTTGCCAGTGCCAACGGTCCTGGAGTACTCCCGCCACCACCGGGCGCAAGGCATGCCTTCCGTCCCCGATGCACCTGCGGGCAGTCGCAGATCTATCGACTCGGCGTCAAATGTTGTGCACAAATTCCACACAGACCTCTCTCCATGCGAGCACAGATGGTCTAGATTGACCTTGCTTCGCACGGTGTGACACCAAGCGACAAAAGATGATCTATGGGTCCGGCGATGCGGATGGCCAGCAATTGTGTCTCTCGCGCCGGACGTGGGGGTGATCAATTCTGTTAGCCCGAGGGGGGCTTGGGGCGTGGAGGGCATCCGAGGTTGCGACGGGTTCCCGTGCGCTACGAGGGACTGGCGGGACGTTCGAGACCGGTGTCGCCAGGGTGGGTTGTTCGCGAAGTTCTGACACGACCGGGACGTCATGCGCCGGGGGCGCGGGCTTCCCGAGGGGGAACAGCGGAGCGGGAGCTTCCGTGGGGGATCTGCAGTGCGGGGGGCGGGGGCCTCCCGTAGGGGCGTAACAGTGCGCGGCGACCACGTCAAAACACTGGGGACCTTGGGGGGTTCTGTGCGGCAGGGGGGAATAGTCGGGCCTTTTCCGTCGGCGCGCGGGCGTCTGGCGAACGGGGCGATCGGCCAGCTCGCGATCGATTGGGAACAGCGGTACAGACGTACCGTGATCATCAGCGACACCGTGGCCACCGCTTCCGTGGTGGCGGCCATCGGAGACTTCTTCGGGGCCCGGGACGCGGCCAACTGGCATGAGAAGTGGGGAATCCTCGCCTTCGGCACCCAGGTGCTGGTGCTGGGCGCGCTGGCGGTGAGCCGTTCGTGGTCTCCGGCAGTGCTCGGTCAAGGCGCCGAGGAATTCCGGCGGTTGGGACGTTCGCTGTTCACGGCGACCGTCGTCCTGGCGCTCGGCGGGATCGCTCTGACCTCGCGCAACATCAAGCTCTGGATCTTCGTCGCGATCCCCGCGATCGCGATTGTCACCATGACCGAGCGGTATCTGCTCCGCCTCTGGCTGCACAAACAGCGCAACGACGGACGATGCCTGAGACCGGTGCTCGCCGCCGGGAGCCCGGCCACCGTGCGCGACCTGATCAACCGGACGCGCAAGCTCCCGCACCTCGGCTGGCGGGTGGAGGCCGTGTGCACGACGGACGGCCGCGGGCTCGACGGCGACCAAGGCGGCCTGGACGGCGACCAGTTGGACGGAGTGCCCGTCATAGGCCTGCTGGAGGACGTCGCCAAGCACGTCCGCCACGACGGCTACCGGGTCGTCGCCGTCACACCGGACCCGCACTGGTCTCCGGACCGGCTGCAGCGGCTGGCCTGGAACCTCGAAGGCAGCGACGCCGAGATGATCGTCGCCCCCGTACTGATGGAGGTGGCCGGCCCGCGGCTGCACGTCGACGCGGTGCTCGGGATACCGCTGCTGCGGGTCAGCATGCCGACCTTCACCGGAGGCCGCCGGGCGATCAAGGGGGTCGTCGACCGGATGGGCGCGGCGATCCTGCTGCTCGCGTTCGCGCCGCTGATGATCCTCGTCGCGCTGTTCGTGCTGACGGACAGCCGGGGCGGGGTGTTCTACCGCCAGCGCAGGGTCGGCAAGGACGGCCGGGAGTTCACCATGCTCAAGTTCCGCAGCATGGTCGTCGATGCCCACAAGGCACGCGCGGAGCTGGCCGACCGCAACGAGGGCGCGGGCCTGCTGTTCAAGCTCCGCCGGGATCCGCGGGTGACCCGGGTGGGAGGGGTGCTGCGCCGCTACTCGATCGACGAACTCCCGCAGCTCTTCAATGTGCTCACCGGATCCATGTCGCTCGTCGGCCCCCGGCCTCCGCTGCCGGAGGAGTGCGCTGCGTACGACCCGGACATCCGAAGACGGCTGCTGGTCAAGCCGGGGCTCACCGGCCTGTGGCAGATCAGCGGACGCAGCGACCTGCCGTGGGAGGAGGCCGTCCGCCTCGACCTGCGATACGTGGAGGACTGGTCGCTCGCCCTCGACACAGTGATCTTGTGGAAGACCTTGCGTGCCGTGATCCACGGGCAGGGGGCCTACTGATGCGCGGGGGTCGTCCGACCGGCGCGCGGACCGCAGGCCACAGGGGCCTGCCTGGGGGGAGAGACCGGTCATGAGAGTCAGCGTTTTCGGGCTCGGCTACGTGGGCTGTGTGTCGGCCGCGTGCCTGGCCAGCATGGGGCACGAGGTCATCGGGGTGGACGTCAACCAGGTGAAGGTCGACCTGGTCAACGACGGCAAGGCCCCGGTGGTGGAGGAACGGATCGGCGAGCTCATCGCCGAGGTCGTGCGGACCGGAGCGCTGCGCGCCACCGACGACGTCCGCGAGGCGATCGCGGGCAGCGAGGTGTCGCTGATCTGCGTGGGCACCCCGTCGGAGCCCAACGGCAGCCTGTGCACGACCTACTTGGAGCGGGTCACCGAGGAGATCGGCGCCGCGCTCGCCGAGCGGGGCGGACGGCAGACCGTCGTGTTCCGCAGCACCATGCTCCCGGGCACCTGCCTGAACCTGCTGGTGCCGATCCTGGAGAAGCACGTCGGCGGCACGGCCGGGGTGGACATCGGGGTCGCGGTCAACCCGGAGTTCCTGCGCGAGGGCACCAGCGTGAAGGACTTCTTCGACCCGCCCAAGACCGTCATCGGCGAACTCGACCCGGCGAGCGGCGACGCGGTGGCGGCGCTGTACGACGGCCTGCCCGGCGAGGTGTTCCGGGTGCCGATCCCGACCGCCGAGGCCATCAAGTACGCGGACAACGCGTTCCACGGCCTCAAGATCGGCTTCGCGAACGAGCTGGGCGCCGTATGCCAGGCCCTCGGGGTGGACTCGCACCAGGTGATGGACGTGTTCCTCGCCGACCGCAAGCTGAACATCAGCCCCGCCTACCTGCGGCCCGGCTTCGCCTTCGGCGGCTCCTGCCTGCCCAAGGACCTGCGCAGCCTGGTCTTCGCGGCGCAGCGGGCCGACGTCTCGGTGCCCATCCTCTCCCACGTGCTGGCCTCCAACTCCGACCATCTGCAGCGCGCGGTGGACCTGGTCGAGCGCACCGGCAAGCGCAAGGTGGGCCTGTTCGGGCTCTCCTTCAAACCCGGCACCGACGACCTCCGCGAGAGCCCGCTCGTCGAACTGGCGGAACGGCTCTTCGGCAAGGGCTACGACCTCAAGATCTACGACGCCAACGTGAGCCTCTCCCGGCTGCTCGGCGCGAACCGCGAGTACATCGAGAGCCGGCTGCCGCACCTCGCGCAGCTCCTCGCCGACTCCGTCGACGAGGTGCTGGAGCACGCCGAGGTGTGCCTGGTGGGCACCAAGGACGCGACCGTACTGTCGGCGCTGCCCCACACGGGCGAACCGGCGATCATCGACCTCATCCGCCTTCCCGACGCCGAGACGCGCCGGACCGAACCGGGGTACATAGGCCTTGCCTGGTAACGAGACCAACGGCGACGGGACGAACCGTCGCGCGCTGATCCTGGTGGAGAACCTGTCGGTCCCCTTCGACCGGCGGGTGTGGCAGGAGTGCACCACGCTGCGCGACGCCGGCTGGGAGGTGCACGTCATCTGCCCCCGGGGGGAGAAGCGGGACACGGAACCGGAGGCGGTGATCGACGGGGTGCGGATCCACCGCTACCCGTTGCGCGCGGCCACCGGAGGGCCGGCCGGCTACCTGCGGGAGTACGGATCGGCGCTCTGGCACACGGTCCGGCTGGCCCGCAAGGTCGGCCCGGTCGACGTGGTCCACGCCTGCAACCCGCCCGACCTGCTCTTCCTGCCGGCACTGTGGATGAAGCGGCGCGGCGCGCGGTTCGTCTTCGACCAGCACGACCTGGTGCCCGAGCTGTACCTCTCCCGGTTCGACCGCGGCGAGGACCTCCTCTACCGCGCCGTGTGCGCGCTGGAGCGGCGGACCTACCGGGCCGCGGACATCGTGCTCGCCACCAACGAGAGCTACAAGGACGTCGCGCTGACCCGCGGTGGCCGGCGGCCCGAGGACGTCTTCGTGGTGCGCAGCGCGCCCGCGACCGACCGGTTCCAACCGGTGCCGCCGGAGCCGGAGTTGAAGCGCGGCAAGCCCCATCTGCTGTGCTACCTCGGCGTCATGGGCCCCCAGGACGGCGTCGACTACGCCCTGCGGGCCCTGGCGAAACTGCGCGACGAGGTCGGCCGGACCGACTGGCACGCCGTGTTCGTCGGGGCCGGCGACGCCTTCGACGCGATGGTGGAACTGTCCGGGCAGCTCGGCCTCTCCGACCAGGTGCAGTTCACCGGACGCATCCCGGACGCCGACCTGGTGCGCTACCTGTGCACCGCCGACGTGTGCCTTTCCCCCGACCCGCACAATCCGCTCAACGACGTGTCGACCATGAACAAGGTCCTGGAGTACATGGCGATGGGACGGCCGATCGTCTCGTTCGACCTCCGGGAGGCGCGCGTCTCCGCCGGTGACGCCGCCGTCTACGCGCCCGCCAACGACGAGGCCCAGTTCGCCAAGCTCATCGCGCTGCTCCTCGACGATCCGGAGAAGCGGGCCCGGATGGGCAAGACCGGCCAGGAGCGGATCAGCGGGCCGCTGTCCTGGGAGAACTCGCAAGCGTCACTGCTCGCCGCCTACGCCGCCGCCATCCGGGACCAAGCCCCGGTGCCGACGGGCAGGCCGGTCCGTACGGGGAAGAGGCCGCACCATTGAATGAGGACACGATCCGCCTGGTCACGATCGGACGGATTCTCCGTCGGCGGTGGCGGCTTCTGGCCGTCCTCGCCGTAGTGGGCGCGCTCTTCGGCTACGGCACCTCGGTGCTGCTGCTTCCGCCGCGCTACACGGCAGAGGCATCGGTACTGCTGCCGGGACAGTGGGAAGAGCGCGAACTGCTCACCCAGGTGGACATCGCCACCAGTTCGGCGGTGGTCGACCGTGCCGCCGCCGCGCTCAAGTGGCCGGGCGTCGACGGCACCGAGCTGCAGAAAGACGTGAGTGCCAAGGCGGACGACGGCAACATCATCAAGGTCTCCGGTACGGCCGACACCCCGGAGCGCGCCCAGCGGCTCTCCGACCAGCTGGCCCAGCAGTTCGTCACCTTCGCCACCCGCATCGCGGGCGGCAGCACCGACCCCGCGGCGGACACGGCGACAGAGGCACTGCGGAAGCAGGTGGCCGAGACCAACCGCCGTATCACGGACCTGGCCAACTCGGCGGATCCGGGGCAGACAGTGGAGGGCGTACAGGCCCGCACCGAGCTGGAGGGTCTGCGCACCGGGCTGCAGGACGCGATGAAGAAGCTGGAGGAGGCCAACCCGGCGACCGCCAAGGCCAGCATGGTCGTCATGGGTCCGGCACCCCGGCCGACCGGCGCGGCAGCGCCGACGAGGACGCAGCTCATCGCCGCCGGTGCGCTGCTGTTCCTCCTGCTCGCGGTCGCCGGCCATCTGGCCGCCGCACGGGTGAGCC
>NZ_JAWOAI010000201.1:0-16401 GCF_033194735.1 Streptomyces sp. W16 | reverse complement strand
CGCGGTCCTGGTCGACGGCACGCTACGACCCGTCCCGCCGGCCGGCATGTCCCTGCTCCGGGCGCTGTCCCGCCGGCCCGGCTGGGTGGTCGCCCGAGCGGAACTCCTCCGCGCCCTTCCCGGCGCCGGGCGCGACGAGCACGCCGTGGAGACGGCAATGGCCCGCCTCCGTACGGCACTCGGTGCGCCGAAGCTGATCCAGACGGTGGTGAAACGGGGGTATCGGCTGGCGCTGGACCCGGCGGCCGACGAGAAGTACTCCGACGGTTGAGCGGGTGTTGGCGCGGGTGTTGGCGCGGGTGTTGGCGCGGGCGTTGCTGGGGGCTGCGCCCCCAGACCCCCCTTCGGCCCTGAAGGGGCCTCGTCCTCAAACGCCGGACGGGCTGGATTTTGACGGCCTGTGCTGAGCAGCAACCCTGCGCTCAAACGCCCCGTACAACACCAACGCCCGCGCCAGACACCCCACCCCCACCGTCGACAGCACCGCCCGCACCACGTTCCACCCCACCCACGCGCTCTCGAACCGCTCCCGCGCCACCCCCACATCCGCCGTACGCGCGAGTTCGTCGTTCAGCGGGATGTTGAAGGCGACGGTGACGAGGAAGGCGAGCGCGTACGCCACCAGCCCCGCCCACACCCATCCCCGGTACGGCCTTCCGCGCACCTGCCACGCCGACACCGCGGTCAGCACCAGCGCCCCCATGAAGGCGAGGAGGAACACCGGGTTCTGGATCACGTCGTTGATGTTCCGCATCACCTCGACGAACACCCGGTCGTCGCTGCGCGCCAGCGCCGGCATCACCGCGCAGGCGAAGACGTAGAAGACCCCGGCGATCAGCCCCATCGCGACCGTGGCCGCACCCATTGCCCAGCCCGTCGCTGTCCTGTTCTCTGTCATGCCCTCCAGTCAACGGACCCGGCACCGCCGCCGACATCGCCGAGACGCGCACGCGCATACGCGGCCGTCCACGCGCACTCGGTACGAGGGGTTCCGGCCGCGCGAGCGGGCAGGCACTGTAGAGGCAACGGTTTCCCGACCGGGGTAGTCCCTAGGCGGTGACAGGCACATGGCACTGGGTACGACCATGGCCCCGTACGAGCTGCGTTTCGATGCCGGGCGGATCTGCCTGGATCTCCTGGCGACCACGCATCCCGAGGAACGGCTCGACGCGCCGGAGCCGCTGCGCGCGTGGATCGTCCGCTCCGGGCTCGTCCCGGCGGCCACCGAGCTCACGCACGTCGACTCCGCCTGGCTCGTCGGCTTCCGTGAACTGCGGGGACAGATCGGACAGTTGGTGCGCAGCAGACCGCCGGCCGAGGCCCGGTCCTACGACCTCGCGCTCGCCCAGGTCAACGACCTCGCCCGCGCCGCGCCCCCGGCACCCCGTGCCGTACGCGGTGAAGACGGCGCGCTGGTGCGGCGGTTGGCCGGTCCGCCGGGGTGCGAGGCGCTGCTCGCGGTGATCGCCAGGGATGCCGTGGAGCTGCTCACCGACCCGGTCGCGCGGGCCTCGCTGCGGGAGTGCGAAGGCGACAACTGCCCCATCGTGTACCTGGATACGTCACGGGGACGCAGGAGGCGCTGGTGCTCCAGTGAGGTCTGCGGGAACCGCGAAAGAGTGGCCCGGCACCGACGGCGCGCGGCCCTCGCCCGAGCCTGAGAATCCCATATGCGGCTTCTGTGAGGTGACGGACCGTCAATTGGCGAAGTGATTTTGACAACAGTGCGTTTCACTCAGTCGCCGCACGGGCAGCCCGCGTGATCTTGCTGATGTGGTGGAAATGTAAAGATCGTACGGCTGGAATGTGCACTCATGTCCCGCTCGTCACGTCACTCCACAGAAAAATGTCGCCTCCCTCTGAACACTCGCCCACCCGCCCGCGTACTCCTCGGTGAGCGACCGACCGGGGCAACCCCCGGACACCGGAGGTGGGCGTGCGCAAGGATTCCGTCGTGGCCAATGAACAAGCGCCGAGGGCCCGACATCGCATGTCCCAGTCCTCGGAACCTGATGAGGAGCTGATGCGTGCCCTGTACCGAGAGCACGCCGGACCCTTGCTCGCCTATGTGCTGCGGCTCGTCGCCGGCGACCGGCAACGTGCCGAGGACGTGGTGCAGGAGACGCTCATCCGGGCCTGGAAGAACGCCGGCCAGCTCAACCGGGCGACCGGATCGGTACGACCCTGGCTGGTGACGGTCGCACGGCGCATCGTCATCGACGGTCACCGCAGCCGGCAGGCCCGGCCGCAGGAGGTGGACCCGTCGCCGCTGGAGGTCATCCCCGCGGAGGACGAGATCGACAAGGCGTTGTGGCTGATGACACTGTCGGACGCGTTGGACGACCTGACCCCGGCCCACCGGGAGGTGCTCGTCGAGACGTACTTCAAGGGGCGTACCGTCAATGAGGCGGCCGAGACGCTTGGCATCCCCAGTGGCACGGTGCGCTCAAGGGTGTTCTACGCCCTTCGATCGATGAAGCTTGCTCTGGAGGAGCGGGGGGTGACGGCATGAGCATTTACGGGGGATACGGAACGGGTAGTCCTGGTTCCATGCAGGGATCTCAGGGCTCGAACGAACATGAGACCGTCGGCGCCTACGCCCTCGGGATTCTCGACGACGCCGAAGCAACCGCTTTCGAGGCACACCTCGCCACCTGCGAGTGGTGCGCCCAGCAGCTCGACGAGCTGGCGGGGATGGAACCGATGCTGGCGGCGCTCGCGGACCTGCCGGGCTCCGGCACCCCCGCGATCGGCGAGTCCCTGTCCGCCAAGCCGAGCCCGCGGCTGGTGGAGCGGCTGGTCGACGACGTGGGTGAACGCCGGGCCATGAAGCGCCGGCGCAGCTTCTACATGATCGCCGCGGCGGCTGCCCTGATCATCGCGGGACCGCTGGCCGTCATCGCGGCCAACGGCGGCGACAACTCGGGTCAGAAGGGCTCCGTGGCGGTGGGTACCGCCAAGGACACCTTCGAAACTCTGTCCGACAAGGTCACGGCCACGGACAAGAGCACCAAGGTCACCGCGACCGTGGCGATGTCCAAGAAGGACTGGGGCACCCTCGGGATCGTCGAGCTCAGCAACGTCAAGGGCCCGCTGAAGTGCTCCCTGATCGCCGTCGGCAAGAACGGCGAGCGCGAGACGATGGCCTCCTGGTCGGTCCCGGCCTGGGGCTACGGCATCGCGAACGCCACCAAGGCCGAGGCCAAGGCGCCGCTCTACGCCCAGGGCGGAGCGGCTCTCACGCCCAACGAGATCGACCACTTCGAGGTCATGACCTTCGACGGCAAGAAGCTCGTGGAAGTGGACGCCTAACAACTGGTCGACTGTGCTCGACGGGGTCCGGAGCGCGCACGCGCGCACCGGACCCCGCGTCTTTGTCAGGATCCGCCGGGCGGGCCCCTCGCCTCGGCGGCCTCCCTTCGCGTACGGTTGACGGCTGCCCAGCACGTCAGAAGGGGGCCCGGTGGCCGCACAGGCTCAACAGGAGACCGCGCTCGATGCGGTGTCCGACAAATCCGCCCAGGATTCGCTAAGGGACCGGGAGATCAGCGGCGAACAGACTCACCTGGACCGGGTCTACCGGCGCCTTGAGGAGAAGATCCGCGAGGCCGAGTTCCTCATGAACGACGCCGCCAAACGCGGCCAGGTCGGCACACCCGGCGCGCTCGCCGAACGCGACGCGCAGGTGTTCCGCGCCGGTATCCACCTCAACCGGCTCAACAACGAGTTCGAGGACTTCCTCTTCGGCAGGATCGACCTGCTGCTCGGCAAGGACGGCCAGAAGGGGCCCGACGGCGCCTACACCGCCGTGGAACCCGCCGACGGCTCCGTGCGCGACGACAACACGGCCGACATCGCCGAGACCCTGCACATCGGCCGCATCGGAGTCCTCGACACCGAGTACGCGCCCCTGGTCATCGACTGGCGGGCGCCCGCCGCGGCCCCGTTCTACCGCTCGACCCCGGTCGACCCGGGCCGGGTCGTACGGCGTCGCGTCATCCGCTCCAAGGGCCGCCGGGTCCTCGGTGTCGAGGACGACCTGATGCGCCCCGAGCTGACCGCCTTCCTCGACGGCGACCGGCTGGCCGTCATCGGCGACGGCGCCCTGATGGCCGCGCTCGGCCAGGCCCGGAGCCACACCATGCGCGACATCGTGGCGTCCATCCAGGCCGAACAGGACCTGGTGATCCGCGCCCCCGCCGCCTCGGTGACCTACGTCGAGGGCGGCCCGGGCACCGGCAAGACGGCTGTCGCCCTGCACCGCGCCGCCTACCTGCTCTACCAGGACCGGCGCCGCTACGCGGGCGGCATCCTCATCGTCTCGCCCACCCCGCTGCTGGTGGCGTACACCGAGGGAGTCCTGCCGTCCCTCGGCGAGGAGGGCCAGGTCGCCATCCGGGCCATCGGCTCGCTCGTCGACGGCGCCGAGGCCACCCTGTACGACTCCCCGGCCGTGGCCCGCACCAAGGGCTCGTACCGCATGCTCCGCGTGCTGCGGAAGGCCGCGCGCGGCGCCCTCGAAGCGAACGAATCACCGGCCCGGCTGCGGGTGGTCGCCTTCGGCCGCCGCCTCGAACTGGAGGCCGCCGACCTGGAGCGCGTCCGGCAGAACGCCCTCAGCGGTACGGCCCCGGTCAACATGCTGCGCCCGCGCGCCCGCAAGCTCCTCCTGGACGCCCTGTGGGAGCGCTCCGGCTCGGCCGGCCGGCACACCGACCCCGAACTCGCCGCCGAACTGCGCTCCTCCTTCGACGAGGACGTCGCGAGCGAGGACGAGTTCATCGCGTTCCTCGACGCCTGGTGGCCCGAACTCACCCCGCGCGCCGTCCTGGAGGCGATGTCCGACGAACGCAAGCTCGGCCGCTGGGCCCGGCGCATCTTCAACCCGGGCGAGGTCCGCAGGACCGCCCGCGCCCTGAAGCGGGACGGCCTCTCCGTCCACGACGTGGCGATCCTCGACGAACTCCAGGCGATCCTCGGCACCCCGGCCCGCCCCCGCAGGCGGCGCGACCTGGACCCGCTGGACCAGCTCACCGGCCTGGAGGAGCTGATGCCCGTACGCGAGGAGTCGCAGCGCGAACGGGCCGAGCGGCTCGCCCAGGAGCGCGTCGAGTACGCGCACGTCATCGTGGACGAGGCCCAGGACCTCACCCCGATGCAGTGGCGCATGGTCGGCCGCCGCGGCCGGCACGCCACCTGGACGGTCGTAGGGGACCCGGCCCAGTCCTCCTGGTCCGACCCCGACGAGGCCGCCGAGGCCCGTGACGAGGCCCTCGGCTCCCGCCCCCGCCGCCGCTTCACCCTCACGGTCAACTACCGCAACCCGGCCGAGATCGCCGAGCTGGCGGCGAAGGTCCTGGCCCTGGCGATGCCCGGCTCCGAGTCCCCGTCCGCGGTCCGCTCGACCGGAGTGAAACCTCACTTCGCCGTCGTACGGAACTCCCTGTCGGAGTCGGTCCGCGCGGAGGCCGCCCGGCTGCTCGACCGCGTGGACGGCACGGTCGGCGTGGTCGTCGCCATGAACCGCCGCGAGGAGGCCCGCCGCTGGCTCACCGGCCTCGGCGACCGGGTCGTCGCCCTCGGCAGCCTGGAGGCCAAGGGTCTGGAGTACGACGCGACGGTCGTCGTCTCACCGGCGGAGATCGCCGACGAGTCACCGGCCGGCCTCCGTGTCCTGTACGTCGCCCTCACCCGCGCGACCCAGCAGCTCACGGTCGTCTCGGCCGACCGGGACGAGCCGGACGCGAACGGGGTACCGGACCTTCTCAGAGACTGATTCTGTGAACCTGCGGGATGGGAATGGCCTTACGGGATCCGTTTGTTAGCCTGGGTGTGACACCGGCCCGATCCAAGCCCCCGGGCCCAACCTTCGTCGCTCAGAGCGACCACTTGCCGCGAGGCGAGCATGGCGGGTCGGTGTCATTGCCTGTCAGAGAGGTCCCCGTCACGGGAAAAGTGACGGGGGCCTCTTTTTCTCGCGAACAAAACGTTCGCAATCGGGGGCGGCTAACGCCTACCCGACAGTAGGTGCGACCATCGGAACGCGTACTCAGCTCAACGGTGAAAGCAGAGGAAGTCGGCCATGGCTACGGCGCCCAGCGTCTCCTACTCGATCACGGTCCGTCTGGAGGTGCCTGCCAGCGGAACGGCGGTATCCCAGATCACCACGGCCGTGGAGTCCCACGGAGGCTCGGTGACCGGCCTCGACGTGACCGCCTCCGGCCACGAGAAGCTCCGCATCGACGTCACCATCGCGGCGTCCTCCACGGCCCACGCCGACGAGATCGTCCAGCAGCTGCGCGGCATCGAGGGCGTCACCCTCGGCAAGGTCTCCGACCGTACGTTCCTCATGCACCTCGGCGGCAAGATCGAGATGCAGTCCAAGCACCCGATCCGCAACCGTGACGACCTCTCCATGATCTACACCCCGGGTGTCGCCCGCGTGTGCATGGCGATCGCGGAGAACCCCGAGGACGCGCGCCGCCTCACCATCAAGCGCAACTCCGTCGCGGTCGTGACGGACGGTTCGGCCGTTCTCGGGCTCGGCAACATCGGCCCGATGGCCGCCCTCCCGGTCATGGAGGGCAAGGCGGCCCTCTTCAAGCGCTTCGCCGGCATCGACGCCTGGCCGCTGTGCCTGGACACCCAGGACACCGACGAGATCGTCGCGATCGTCAAGGCGATCGCCCCGGGCTTCGCCGGCATCAACCTGGAGGACATCTCCGCGCCGCGCTGCTTCGAGATCGAGGCCCGGCTGCGCGAGGCGCTCGACATCCCCGTCTTCCACGACGACCAGCACGGCACCGCGATCGTGGTCCTCGCCGCGTTGACGAACGCGCTGCGGGTCGCCGGCAAGGGCATCGGTGACATCCGGGTCGTCATGTCCGGCGCGGGCGCGGCCGGTACGGCCATCCTCAAGCTGCTGCTCGCCGCCGGCGTCAAGAACGCGGTCGTTGCCGACATCCACGGTGTCGTGCACGCCGACCGCGAGGACCTGGTCGACGCCAAGCCCGACTCGCCGCTGCGCTGGATCGCCGACAACACCAACGTCGAGGGCCTCACCGGCACGCTGAAGGAGGCCGTGCGCGGCGCCGACGTCTTCGTGGGCGTCTCCGCCCCGAACGTCCTCGACGGCGACGACGTGGCCGCGATGGCCGACGGCGCCATCGTGTTCGCGCTCGCGAACCCCGACCCCGAGGTCGACCCGACGATCGCCCGTCAGACGGCCGCAGTTGTGGCCACCGGCCGCTCGGACTTCCCGAACCAGATCAACAACGTGCTGGTCTTCCCGGGTGTCTTCCGCGGTCTGCTGGACGCGCAGTCCCGCACCGTCAACACCGAGATGATGCTCGCCGCGGCGAGCGCACTCGCGAACGTGGTGTCCGAGGACGAGCTGAACGCGAACTACATCATCCCCAGCGTCTTCAACGACAAGGTCGCCGGCGCGGTGGCCGGCGCGGTGCGCGAGGCCGCGAAGACCGCGGCAGCGGCGGCGCCCTCCGCGTCGTAGTCCGCCGGGCGATGTGTGTGCGGCGGCTGTGAGGATCGCCACGGCCGCCCGTACATCGGCGCGTCGCGGAACCCGGGGCCTTCGGCGGCCGTTTATCGTGGCGGCCAGGCTTCGGGCCTGTCCAGGCCCGGCCCTCGCTGCCGGGAGCCGACGGAGCGTCACCACACTGATGCAGTGGCGCTCTTCGTGTGACTCCCACGGGTGTTCTCGCGACTCCTACGGGTGCCGGATTGGCTTTCCCGCCGCAGGTAGGGGCAGGATGCGTCTTCGGGCGCGAGGGTCTGGACGACGGACCCGGGTCCGGGGACTCACCGAGGACCCTGGCAGCATCGGCTTCACCGTGCCCGATATGCGGCTCCGCCGCGTGGCACGCCTCAACGGCAAGAAGAACACGGGAGTAACAACATGAACCGCAGTGAGCTGGTGGCCGCGCTGGCCGACCGTGCCGAGGTGACCCGCAAGGACGCCGACGCCGTTCTGGCCGCGTTCGCCGAGACCGTCGGCGAGATCGTCTCCAAGGGCGACGAGAAGGTCACGATCCCCGGCTTCCTGACCTTCGAGCGCACCCACCGTGCCGCTCGCACCGCGCGCAACCCGCAGACCGGCGACCCGATCAACATCCCCGCCGGTTACAGCGTCAAGGTGTCCGCGGGCTCGAAGCTCAAGGAAGCCGCCAAGGGCAAGTAGGCCTTCGCGTACGCGACGGGATTGCGTACGAGGCTCAGTAACGCGAATGGGGCGGCCACCCGGTCAGGGTGGCCGCCCCATCGTCGTACGGACGACTGCTCAGCCGTTGTTCCTACGACTGCTTATCCGAGCGCCTTGCCCGGCAGTTCGGCCTCCGGGCTCAGCTCGACGAGCTTCTCGGCGCTGTGCCTGCTGGGGCACGGAGATGCGTGGCGGTGGTCAGCCGAGCGCCTTGCCCGGCAACTCCACCTTCGCGCCCAGCTCCACGAGCTTCTCCATGAAGTTCTCGTAGCCGCGGTTGATGAGGTCGATGCCGTGGACGCGGGACGTGCCCTGGGCCGCGAGGGCCGCGATGAGGTACGAGAAGCCGCCGCGGAGGTCGGGGATGACCAGGTCGGCGCCCTGGAGGCGGGTCGGGCCCGAGACGACCGCCGAGTGGAGGAAGTTGCGCTGGCCGAAGCGGCAGTGGGAGCCGCCGAGGCACTCGCGGTAGAGCTGGATGTGCGCGCCCATCTGGTTGAGCGCGGAGGTGAAGCCGAGCCGGGACTCGTAGACCGTCTCGTGGACGATGGAGAGGCCGGTCGCCTGCGTGAGGGCGACGACCAGCGGCTGCTGCCAGTCCGTCTGGAAGCCCGGGTGCACGTCCGTTTCGAGCGCGATGGACTTCAACTGGCCGCCGGGGTGCCAGAAGCGGATGCCCTCGTCGTCGATCGCGAAGGCACCGCCCACCTTCCGGTAGGTGTTGAGGAACGTCATCATCGAGCGCTGCTGCGCGCCCCGGACGTAGATGTTGCCTTCGGTCGCCAGCGCCGCGGACGCCCAGGACGCGGCCTCCAGGCGGTCCGGGAGGGCCGCGTGGGTGTAGCCGCCGAGCGAGTCCACACCGGTGATGCGGATCGTCCGGTCGGTGTCCATGGCGATGATCGCGCCCATCTTCTGCAGTACGCAGATGAGGTCCTCGATCTCCGGTTCCACGGCCGCGTTGGCGAGTTCGGTGACACCCTCCGCCAACACCGCGGTCAGCAGCACCTGTTCGGTCGCGCCGACGGACGGGTACGGCAGCTGGATCTTCGTACCGCGCAGCCGCTGCGGAGCCTCCAGGTACTGGCCGTCCGCCCGCTTCTCGATCTTCGCGCCGAACTGCCGCAGCACCTCGAAGTGGAAGTCGATCGGCCGGCCGCCGATGTCACAGCCGCCAAGACCCGGGATGAACGCGTGCCCCAGCCGGTGAAGCAGCGGACCGCAGAACAGGATCGGGATGCGCGACGAGCCCGCGTGGGCATCGATGTCAGCGACGTTGGCGCTCTCGACGTGCGACGGATCGAGCACCAGCTCGCCCGGCTCCTCACCCGGACGGACCGTCACCCCGTGCAGTTGCAGCAGTCCGCGTACGACCCGAACGTCTCGGATGTCCGGTACGTTGCGCAGTCGACTTGGCTCACTGCCCAGCAGGGCGGCGACCATGGCCTTGGGTACGAGGTTCTTCGCACCGCGGACACGGATCTCGCCCTCCAGCGGGGTTCCGCCATGGACAAGCAGTACGTCGTCTGAGCCGTTGACGGTCATGAATCTCGCGTTCCGTGGAGTTGGGCAGGGGCCGAAGACGTAAGCGTAATGGCCGCCCACCCCCCTTCAGAAAGCCCAAGGACCGCTCAGCCACGTCATAGCTGTGTCACAACACGAACCGTTCTCAATCGGGCACATGGGGTCACCGGGCAGGGCCGTGCGCGGAGGACGCTTCGGTGCGCCCTGAGCTGCATTCACTCAGGTACCCGCATTGCCTCCCCCATCACGGGGAAGATGCGGGATCATGTCTGGCATGACCGAGGTGTCCTCGCTCACAGGGCGGTTGCTCGTGGCAACACCCGCTCTGGCGGACCCGAACTTCGACCGCGCGGTGGTGCTCCTTCTCGACCACGACGAGGAGGGCTCCCTCGGTGTCGTCCTCAACCGGCCCACCCCTGTGGACGTCGGCGACATCCTGGAGGGCTGGGCGGATCTCGCCGGCGAGCCGGGAGTCGTCTTCCAGGGCGGCCCGGTCCAGTTGGACTCGGCCCTCGGTGTCGCCGTCATCCCGGGCGGCGCGTCGTCCACCGAGCGCGCCCCGCTCGGCTGGCGGCGGGTGCACGGCGCGATCGGCCTCGTCGACCTGGAGGCCCCGCCGGAGCTGCTGGCCGCGGCGCTCGGCTCGCTGAGAATCTTCGCCGGTTACGCCGGCTGGGGACCCGGTCAGCTGGAGGACGAACTCGTGGACGGCGCCTGGTACGTCGTCGAGTCGGAGCCCGGTGACGTCTCCTCGCCGTCCCCGGAGAGACTCTGGCGCGAGGTGCTGCGCCGCCAGCGCAGTGAGCTGGCGATGGTGGCGACCTATCCGGACGACCCTTCCCTGAATTGATCCCTGAACTGAGGGACCCTTCGCGGAACTGATGCCGGTGAGCTTCAGTACCCTTGGCCGTATGAGCACTCTTGAGCCCGAGCGCGGGACTGGTACGGGGACCCTCGTAGAGCCGACGCCCCAGGTGTCGCACGGCGACGGGGACCATGAGCGCTTCGCCCATTACGTCCAGAAGGACAAGATCATGGCGAGCGCCCTGGACGGCACTCCTGTGGTGGCGTTGTGCGGGAAGGTCTGGGTGCCGGGCCGCGACCCGAAGAAGTACCCGGTGTGTCCCATGTGCAAGGAGATCTACGAGTCCATGGGCTCGGGCGGGGACGGAGACAAGGGCAAGGGCGGCGACAAGTAGCCGTTCGGCCGGTCTGACTTCGTAAGGCCCTCGGGGCGCGCTTCGGCGCGCCCCGAGGGCCTTTTGTGTGTTTCGACGGCTTTTCGACGGTCTTTCGCGTGTCACGAAGTGGTTGAGACCTCTTGTGGCCGCGTTCATCTACTCCTTAATCTCCGTGGTGTTGTGCAGAGCGAAACGCCCATTGCATATGTTGCAACGCACGCCCGGATTCCCGGAGGAACGCTCCATGAAGCTCGCCCCCAGATTCGCCGTACTCCTGGCAGCCGCCGCTGTCGTGGCCGGCTGCGCACCCCAGACCTCCGACAACTCGTCCTCGGACAAGGACGACCAGAGCGGCACCCTGCGGGTGTGGCTCTTCCAGGAGGTCGGCAACGACCCGAAGGCGAAAGTCGTCGACTCCGTAGTGACCGCTTTCGAGAAGGCCCACAAGGGCACCAAGGTGGACGTCGAGTACATCCCGATCGACACCCGCGCCCAGCGCGTCAAGGCCGCGTTCAACGACCCGAAGTCCGCGCCCGACGTCATGGAGTACGGCAACACCGACACGGCCGGCTATGTGAAGGACGGCGGACTCCTCGACGTCACCAAGGAGTTCGGCGCCTGGAGCGAGGCCAAGGACACCGACCCCACCGCGAAGCAGTCCGTCACGGTCGACGGCAAGACGTACGGCTCCCCCTTCTACGTCGGCGTCCGCGCCCTCTATTACCGCACCGACGTCTTCAAGGACCTCGGCCTGCAACCCCCCAAGACCATGACCGAGTTGGCGGCCACCGCCCGCAAGATCCACAAGGCGAAGTCCGACCTCTACGGCCTCGTCGTCGGCGGCGCCTACACCTACGGCGCGATGCCGTTCGTCTGGGCCAACGGCGGCGAACTCGCCACCGCCCAGGGCGGTTCGTACACCTCCGGGATCGACAGCGCCGCCGCCCAGAAGGGCATCAAGGCCTACACCTCGCTCTTCACGAGCGACAACTGTCCCGCCGCCAAGTGCGCGGTCATGGGCGGCAACGACACGATCACTGCGTTCGCGGCCGGCAAGGCGGGCATGGCGATCGGCGGCGACTTCAGCCACACGGCTGTTGAGGCGGGCAAGGTCAAGGGCAAGTACGCGGTCGTACCGCTGCCGGGTGTCGCGTCCGGGTCTGTCGCTCCCGCGTTCGCCGGGGGCAACAACATCGGGGTTCTGAAGAGCACTTCGCACCGCACGCTCGCGGTTGACCTGATGGAGCAGCTCACCTCGAAGGCGACGCAGGCGTCCATGTTCGACGCGATGGGGTTCCTGCCCACGTTCACGGATGTCCGTGACACCGCCGCCGCGAAGGTGCCGTTCGAGAAGCCGTTCGTGCAGACCCTGGCCGCCGGCACGAAGTTCGTTCCCGCGTCGCCGGGTTGGTCCGAGATCGACTCCTCGCTGGTGTTGCCGACGATGCTGCAGGAGGTCATCAGCGGGAAGAAGAGTGTGGCGGCGGCTTCTGGGGACGCGGCGAAGAAGATGAACTCTGCGTTCAGCTCCGCGGGTTGAGCGGTGGCGCCTAATAGCTCGGTGAGTGTGGAGCGTTCGCGGGTGCGGGTCCGTCGTGGCCGATCGCGCAGTTCCCCGCGCCCCTTGGGGGGTTGGACGACTCCTTGGATTTATCTTGCCCCGGCTCTCGTCGTCCTTGGTGGGCTGCTCGTTTACCCCATCTACCAGCTCGGGTTGATCTCGTTCTTCCAGTACACGCAGGCCCAGGTCAGTGGTGGGGAGCCGACGACCTTCAAGGGGTTCGGGAACTACACGGAGTTGTTCTCCGACAGCCAGTTCTGGCAGGTGCTGCTGTCGACCGTGCTGTTCGCGGGCGCCTGCGTCGTCTCGACGCTCGCCGTCGGCTGCGCCCTCGCCGTACTGCTCACGCGCGTGCGTGCCGTGCCCCGACTCGTGCTGATGCTGGCCGCGTTGGGGGCGTGGGCGACACCGGCGGTGACGGGTTCGACGGTCTGGCTGCTGCTGTTCGACCCGGACTTCGGGCCGGTCAACCGCATCCTGGGCCTCGGCGACCACTCCTGGACGTACGGACGCCTCAGCGCGTTCTTCCTCGTCCTGCTCGAAGTGGTCTGGTGCTCCTTCCCGTTCGTGATGGTGACGGTCTACGCCGGCATCCGCGCCGTACCCTCCGAGGTCCTGGAGGCCGCCGCCCTGGACGGCGCCTCCCAGTGGCGCATCTGGCGGTCGATCCTCACGCCGATGCTCCGCCCGATCCTGACCGTCGTCACCATCCAGTCCGTCATCTGGGACTTCAAGGTCTTCACCCAGATCTACGTCATGACCAACGGCGGCGGCATCGCGGGCCAGAACCTCGTCCTCAACGTGTACGCCTACCAACAGGCGTTCGCGTCCTCGAAGTACAGCCTCGGCTCGGCGATCGGCGTCGTCATGCTGCTGATGCTGCTCGCCGTCACGCTGGTCTATCTGCGACTGCTGCGCAGGCAGGGGGAGGAACTGTGAGTCTGCTACGCGGTCTTGTACGGCGTCCCTGGCGGCTCGCTGCCGAGGCCTCGGCACTGCTGATCGCGGTCGTCGTCGCCTTCCCCCTCTATTGGATGGTGCTCAGCGCCTTCAAACCGGCCGGGGAAATCGAGTCGAGCGAGCCCCGGCCGTGGACGCTCGCGCCCTCCCTGGACTCCTTCCGACGGGTCTTCGGGCAGCAGGAATTCGGCCGTTACTTCGTCAACAGCCTTGTCGTGGCGGGCACGGTGGTCATCGTCTCGGCACTGATCGCCTTTCTCGCCGCGACCGCCGTGACCCGATTCCGGTTCCGGTTCCGGACCACCCTCCTGATCATGTTCCTGGTGGCCCAGATGGTGCCCGTGGAAGCACTGACGATCCCGCTGTTCTTCACCATGCGGGGCCTCGGCCTGCTGAACACCCTGGGGTCGCTGATCCTGCCCCAGATCGCCTTCTCGCTGCCGTTCGCGATCTGGATGCTGCGGGGGTTCGTGAAAGCCGTACCGGACGCGCTGGAGGAGGCCGCGTACATCGACGGGGCGAGCCGGACGCGATTCCTGTGGCAGATCCTTTTCCCGCTCGTCTTCCCCGGGTTGGTCGCCACGAGCGTGTTTTCCTTCATCTCGGCCTGGAACGACTTCCTCTTCGCCAAGTCCTTCATCATCAGCGACACTTCCCAGTCGACCCTGCCGATGGCCCTCCTCGTCTTCTACAAGCCCGACGACCCGGACTGGGGCGGTGTCATGGCGGCCTCCACGGTGATGACGATTCCGGTGCTGGTGTTCTTCGTACTCGTACAGCGACGTCTGGTCTCGGGGCTGGGCGGAGCGGTTAAGGACTGACGTGACTGAACTGATTCCTCAACCCAGCAGTGTTGTCGCCGGTTCCGGCGAAGTGCGGTTGACGGCGCGTTCCCGGTTCTACGCCGGCACCGGCACGGAGGGCGTCGGCAACTGGTTGCGCGCCGCACTCCAGCAGGCCACCGGTCTGCCGCTGCGCGAGGGGCAGGAACTCGACGACGCCTGCGCCGACGGCATCGGGCTCCAGCTCGACCCCATGCTCGGCCCCGAGGAATACCGTCTCGTCAGCGACTCGAACGGGGTCTTCATCGAGGGCGGCAGCCCGGCCGGTGTCTTCTGGGGCGCTCAGACGCTCCGTCAACTCCTGGGCCCCGCTGCATACCGCAGGGCCCCGCTCAACCGGGACCGCACCTGGGCCGTGCCCCACCTCGTCATCCAGGACTCCCCCCGTTTCCGCTGGCGCGGCCTCATGCTCGACGTCGCCCGGCACTTCATGCCCAAGGAAGGCGTCCTGCGCTACCTGGATCTGCTGGCGGCGCACAAACTCAACGTCTTCCACTTCCACTTGACGGACGACCAGGGCTGGCGCGTACAGATCAAGCGGTACCCGAAGCTGACCGAGATCGGCTCCTGGCGGGCCCGCACGAAATTCGGCCACCGCGCCTCACCCCTGTGGGACGACAAGCCCCACGGCGGCTACTACACGCAGGACGACATCCGCGAGATCGTCGCCTACGCCGCCGAGCGGCATATCACCGTGGTCCCCGAAATCGACGTACCGGGACACTCGCAGGCAGCCATCGCCGCGTATCCGGAACTCGGCAACACCGACGTCATCGACACTAACTCCCTCTCCGTCTGGGACACCTGGGGCATCAACCCGAACGTACTCGCCCCCACTGACAACACCCTGCGCTTCTACGAGGGGGTGTTCGAGGAACTCCTCGACCTGTTCCCCTCGGAGTTCATTCACGTCGGCGGTGACGAATGCCTCAAGGACCAGTGGAAGCAGTCGCCGACCGCACAGGCGCGCATCGAGGAACTCGGGCTCGCGGACGAGGACGAGTTGCAGTCGTGGTTCATCGGACACTTCGACAAGTGGCTCTCCGCGCGCGGGAGAAGGCTCGTCGGCTGGGACGAGATCCTGGAGGGCGGTCTCGCGGACGGTGCGGTCGTGTCGTCTTGGCGCGGCTACGAGGGCGGGATCACCGCCGCCCGCGCGGGCCACGACGTCGTCATGTGCCCTGAACAGCATGTGTACTTGGACTGGCGGCAGGCCCCCGGCGAGGACGAGCCGGTGCCGATCGCCCATGTGCGCACCCTGGAGGACGTCTACCTCTTCGAGCCCGTTCCCGAGCAGCTCAGCGAGGCCGAGGCCCGTCATGTGCTGGGCGCGCAGGCCAACGTGTGGACCGAGGTGATGGAGGATCACGCGCGCGTGGACTACCAGACGTTCCCCAGGCTGGCCGCGTTCGCCGAGGTCGCCTGGAGTGCGCTTCCGGCGCCCGCGGAACGGGACTTCGCCGACTTCGAGCGTCGGATGACCGCCCACTTTCCGCGACTCGACGCCCTGGGTGTCGCCTACCGCCCGCCCACCGGACCCCTGCCGTGGCAGCGCCGCCCCGGAGTGCTCGGACGACCCAAGGAGGGCCCGCCCCCGAACGCGTAGAACCCGGAAGGGAAAAAGCCCCCAGGAGTCACCGATGAGTGGCAATTCGCACGTACCGGTGATGTCCCGCCAAAACGGACCATCTCCCTGATGAGGCGGGCGAATGCCTCCTAGCGGACCCCCGCGTTCGGGTCTTGCGAAGATGTGCCAGAGTTGCCACGTCCGCCCTGTCAGCACGTACCGTACGGCAGCAACAGGTGGGACCAGGTGGGGCAGCGGGAAGGGGCAGCCGGTTTGACCACGCACGCACCGCAGGCGGGGCAGTCCGTCACGCTGCCCACGACGCTGGACGAGGCCGTGGCGGCGCTCACGGCCCTGCCCACGGCCGTTCCCGTGGCCGGCGGCACCGACCTCATGGCGGCCGTCAACTCGGGACAGCTCAGGCCCAGCGCGCTGGTCGGTCTCGGGCGGATCAGCGAGATCCGCGGCTGGCAGTACCAGGACGGCCACGCGCTGCTCGGCGCCGGCCTCACGCACGCCCGCATGGGCCGCCAGATCGGAAGAGCGTC
>NZ_JAWOAI010000200.1:0-16416 GCF_033194735.1 Streptomyces sp. W16 | reverse complement strand
GATCCCCTCACGGAACTGCCGGCGCTCGTCCGACAGACCACCACCCTGCGCATACCTCATAAGAGACGGCGTACCGCGAGGATCAAGCTCTGTCAGCGGCTACGACAACCCGCGTTCAAGCTCAGTAGTACGCCTAGGCAGCCCAGCTGCCGCTGGACTGCGCCGTGGAACGGAACCGGAAGACGAAGGCGGTACCGGGGTCAACGTTGTACGTGACCACGGTCCACTGGTCCGCGGCGGCGTACACGAAGTCATCCGGATCCGGACACTCCAGCGTTCCTTCGGGGATGTTCTCGATGCAGACCTGGACGTACCGGTTGGTCTTCGGCTTGATGTTGATGTCGTTGCAGGAGCCGGAACTCTGTAAGTGGTCTCCGGCCGGGTAGTCCCTGGGGCCGTTGGGCTTGAAGTAGGTTTCGGCAGAGCCGTAGCAGGATTGCGCACCGGCCGGTGCTGCGTTGGCGGAGGGGGCCATTGCAAGGGCTGTTCCGATCAGGGAAGCCGTAGCGGCCAGGGGAATCAGACATGAACGGACAGACATGATCTGTGATCACCTGCTTTCAGACGTTGTAGGCCGACTATGACCGTGCAGACCGCGAACCATGTGCTGTCCGGTCTGTCCCGGACAGCACCGCGGCCGGCACCGTCGGGACTCGCATTACGCGCCCTAAGCGCTGAGGTGCCCGCGGAAGCAGTCCTGGTGGTTCTGTGGCCGGTTAACCGCTTCCGCATGTTCGATGTACGGCTCACACTCGGAGCCGCTGTCCCAGCTTCGGGTTCGAGCGCGGTTCACGCATTCGATTCGCTCCTGGCCGAACCGTGAGGGGCCTGGACTGAATCACCAGGGCAAGGGGAAACCGTGCTGCGGGTGTGCTTTACCGCCGAGGACTTGCTGCAAGTGACGTTTGCCAACGAGCCAGCATCAATGGTGGAGTTGACTCTCGCCATCGCGGTGCTCCAGCGGCCCGACCCGCTGTTCACCCTCTGGCGGCGGCGGACACTCCACACTTTGCCGCGTTCCGTAGGGCCGCTGCTGGAACTGGTGCCCGCCACGGCCAAAGGCCCGTTGTTCCTGGACCCGCTTAGCCTGGGATTCGACGACGGGCTCGACCAGGTCCTGTCGGCCCCCACCCCGTTCGTCCGCACCGAACTGCGCCGCGTGCACGCCGCCGGCCACCGCCCCGCCCCGTGGACCCGCCTGCTGGCCGACCGCGACCGGGAAGCCTGGAAGATCCTTGAACACGCCGTACGGGCAGCAAACACAGACGTTCTGGCCCGCTCATGGGACCGCATCCGTGCCGGATTCGACGCCGAACGCGCCTGGCGCGTCCAGCTCCTGGCCGCCCAGGGCATCCGCGCGACGCTGGCCGGCCTCGCTCCGGGGGCACGCTGGCAGGGCACCACCCTCGAGTTCGACAGCACCGACAATGTCGAGATCACACTCGACGGGCACGGCATCACCCTGCTGCCGTCCGTCTTCTGGACCGGACGGCCCCTGGTCGGCAGATACGCCGAGGGAACGTTCCTGGTCTACCCGGCTACAACCCCGCTCCCCCTACTCGACGACCCCAGCGCCAACGCCCTGGCCACGCTGCTGGGAGGCACCCGCGCCACCATCCTGGAACAGCTCACCCGACCACGCACCACCACCGACCTCGCCCGCCAACTCGACCTGGCAAAGTCCTCCGTGTCCGAACACACCGGGGCCCTCCGCGCCGCCCACCTCACCACCGCCCACCGTGACGGCAAATCCGTCTGGCACACATGCACCCCACTGGGACTCGGACTCCTCACCGGCTCTACCAGCACCACAAAACGCTGGCTGCCTCAACGCAACTGAGCCTGGGTTCAGAAGCCGTACGTTCGGTTGAGATAGGGCTTCAGAGTCAAGTTAGTGCAGGCGGAGGCTCGGACTCCGAAGCTTGCCCGGCCATGTGTCTCTGACCACTGTGGCCAGGTGTCGCTGACAGGCGCCCCCGTAACCTGGGGCCTTGCGCGAGGGTTGGCCAACTACCGGTGCCGGTCAAAGCCCATCTTCAGGACATCCGTTCCGTCTCATCGTTCGCTTTTCCGAACGGGCTCCAAGCCTCGGTCGTACCGTCAACGTCGTTGGCCAGAGCGTCCGTGTCTTACGTGGGCACGGCGGCTGTCCTTGGCGTATCAGGCGATATCCGAGTCACGTACGAGCTTCACCAGAAGCTCTGTGTCTCGGAGGTCCGACAGCACCGCCTCCGCTCCGGTGTCGCGGAGAGCGGCTTCGTCGCTGCGCCCGGATGCCACCGCGATGACTCGTACGCCGTTGGCGTGCGCGCCCTCCACGTCGGCAGGCGTGTCGCCGATCAGCACGGCATCTGCTGCGGACGCGTTTGCTCGCTGGAGGGACAGGCGCACCAAGCTGGCTCGGACGTCGCTCTCCTCCCCGTACGCGCCGAGATCCCACATGATGTGCCGGTCGAGCCCGAACACCTGGAGTTTGATCTCCGATACCCTGCGGACGTTTCCGGAGACCACGGTCTGCTGGACGCCGAGAGCGGCGAGCGCGTCGAGAGCAGCGGCTGCGCCCGGCAATGCATGGCCACGTTCACGCAGTTCGCCGGCCTGCTTCAGGTGCTCTTCCGTCAAGGCGTCGGCGAAGCGCTCGAAGTCCGCACGATCCGTGGTCAGTCCGTGGAGCTTCGCGGTCTCACGGAAGATCACGGACTCTGTGATGCCGTCGATCTTCGCTTGCTCGCGCATGGGCTGTCCCGTGGCCCCCTGGAACGCTGCTGCTGACAGCTCACGGCCCACACCACGTGTGTCGATCAAGGTGTGGTCGATGTCCCACAAGACCAGTCGTACCATCGCGCTCTTCAACTCCCCATCCGTGACTGGGTAACAAGACGTCACGCGACAGTGCACAGACCGTGCACGGACCCGCTCCATCCGCTCTACGCTGACGTTACGAGTCATGCTTGCGGAAGGGGGCGGAACCGTGAACCCAGCAAGACTGCCCGTCGGCAGGCAGATCAAGCACTACCGGCAGAAGAACGGCAATCGCTCTGCCTCGGTCATCGCCGGCCTGTGCGGTATTTCCGAGCGCTATCTGCAGATGATCGAAGCGGGAAAGAAGGTCCCATCCGCTGATGTGCTCTCCCGCCTCGCCGCCGAGTTAGGGGTACCCATCGCGGCACTGCTCTCCGATGAACTCATCGACGAAACTCCGGTGCCGCTCACCGCAGCGCCTGCTGTGGCCCGCGCGCTGATGGGCTACGGGCCACCGCGCAGTGCCGCCCCCATGAACACGGCACAACTCCGCGAACGAGTGGAACAGGCCTGGCGCACGTGGCAGTCCTCGAAGGAGCGCTTCACCGAGGCGGCCGGCGTGCTGCCGGAGTTGATCGGCGATGTGGAGCACGCGGTGCGGGTCCACCGTCGGGGCAACGACCAGGAAGTACGGCGCGAAGTCCTGCGGGTGGCAGCCGACTTGTATGGGCTCCTCCGCTCGTACTGCCGCCGCGCCGGAAGGCTTGACCTCTCCCTCGTGGTCGCCGACAGGGCGATCCGCGCTGCCGAGGACGCCGACGACCCTGTGCGCATCGCCGCTGCCCAGTGGAACCTCGGGCACGTCCTGCTCTCGCACAGCGATCCAGGCGCTGTGGAGGAAGCCAAGGAGGTTGCCCTCCTGGCGGTCGAACAGTTGCGTCACGCACCCGAGACAGCCGAGACCAAGGCCGTTGAGGGAGCACTCGAACTCGTCGCGGTCGTCTCCGAGGCGCGCTGCCGTAACTGGTGGAAGGCGCGTGAGCGACTGGAGAGGCGCGCCGTACCGCTCGCCCGCCAGGTGGGGGAGGGTAACGTCCTGTGGACGGTGTTCGGCCCTACCAATGTGGACATGCACGCGATGAGCATCGAGATGCTCGCCGGTGAGGCCGCCGAAGGCCTTCGAATGGCCGACCAGATCGACACGACCCAACTCCCTAGCCGTGAGCGCCGGTTCACGTTCGGTCTGGAACTGGCCAGATGTCACGACCTGCGCCGCGAGGACGCCGCGGTTCTTGTGCACCTGCTCAACCTTGAAGAGATCGCGCCCGAGGACCTGGCCCGCAGCCCGCTGGCTCGCGACATGATCCTTGACCTGCAGAGCCGTGTCCGTCCCACCTTCCGCCGTCAGGTCGCCGATCTTGCCGAGCGGTTTCAGCTGATCTGACCACGAACCGAGAGTTCACCCGAACTCTCGGTTCGGCTGGTGTTGTTGGCCTGCCCGTACCTTCGCCGGACAGCGACGGAGGACAGGCGACATGATCAGTGATGCAGTGGAGATGGTGAACGCCGATGGCACGCGTCTCGCGGCGGCCGGAGTGGCTTGGGATGTCGTCAAGATTCGTAGGCACCTCGCTGTCCGAGCGATCGAGCGGATCCCGGAACCGGGAGCCGTGGCAGTGGATCCATGGCCTGTGGAACCGGCCTTGTACTTCTTCGTTCCGGCGGGTAGTACCGGTGACTGGGACGTTCCCGAGACCACGGCGCTCGGTCTGGATTCGCATGTGGTCCTGCCTCCGGACAGCAGGGAGGCACCGCCCGGACCCTATTGGCTGATTTCCCCGCGGCGAGGGCTGACGTCGACCAGTGCACTGCGCCAGGCACTCACCTACGTGGTGAACTGCGCTCCAGAGCGGAGAGATCAACGGCCTCCAGACGTTGAGACGATGCGCGCCGCATCGGCAGAGTTATTCGGTGACGACAGCATGCTCCCGAGGTGGGAGACCGTTCAGGCCCTCGCCCATCTCTTTCATAGCCACGTCACGTTGTTGATTCTGGCCGTGGAGGATCTCGCCGTACGGCAACCGAATGGAGATGTCCGTGCCCGGTCCGCACTGGCCAGTGTTGCTGAGGCTCGCCGACATCTGGACGAGATCGAGGCAATCGACCTGGTCGGGGAGGTCAGGCGCGTCCAGCGACTCGGCCGTTCCATGCTCGCCCTCTGCGATCACTTCGAGGCACTCAACGGGCTGCTGATGTGCCTCGGCTGTGACGAGCACATCAAAGACGATGAGGAGTCGGTGTCGTACGACAAGGTGAGCCCGTCCGGCGGAGCCGCCACGGCGGGACGCATCCATGTCAGATGCGCCGACAAGGTACGCCGTTCCTGAAGCGCGCTGCCCGCCCATGCGACACAGGTCCGCTGCTGTACTACCCCAGGAGCAGTGGCAAGGACCGGTACTACGGACCGCGCTGACTGGCGACAGCTCTTCGCAGACACCACCCAACTTGGCGGGTGGAACGACGTCCGAGCGTTGGCCGAAGCGCCCGCGCCCCTTGACTGGTCGTCGGGGTGTCGTGCGTCTTGCCTCCCCTGTCGAGGCCCGCATCCCGGCGGCCAACTCCCCTCTGACCAACTCCCCTTGAGGTCTCGATGTCCCCATTACGGGCGCTCGTGCCCTGTCTCAAAACGTTAGTCTCGCTGGCCGTCGGTCGGGTGGGTGTGGTGGGAGCCGCTTCGAAGTGCCCTCGCAGGTGCGGGATATGTCGATGAGCGGTGCTGTTCGGCCTCAGTTTCATCCGGCCGGTTTCGACGGCGTGTTGCGGACGGCGCTGGACGACGTACGTGCCGGCCGGTGGCGGTCGACGAGCGAGCTGCTGAGGAACTGCCCCACCTGGGGGGTGCGTACCGCTCGCAGTCAGGTCCTGGCGGCGGCGGTGGTTGCGGCTCAAGGGGATGCGGTCGAGGCGTGGTTGCAGGAGGAGCCGAGTGCGGACGCGTTGATGATGCGGGCGCGGGTGCGGGTGCAGGAGGCGTTGGGTGCGTACCGCGCGGGGGAGCGCGGTGTGGGTGTGCTGGTGGATCGTGCCCGGGCGGCGTGCGGGGAGGCGGCGCGCTATGGGCCTGCTGATCCGGTGCCGTGGGTGTGTCTGTTGGCGCTGGCGCAGCTGGACTGGCCCGAGGCGTGGCGGCGGCGTCCCGAGCACCGGGCGCACCCTCCGGAGTACATGTTGCCGACCGGGCCGTGGGGTCTGCTGCACGAGGCCGACCAGCGTGATCCGGGCAGTCGTGAGGCGTGGCACCGCATGATCCGGGTGCTGCGGGCGTACGGGGCGAACGTGCATGACGTGGTGCGGTGGATCTGTACGTGGGCGCCGGAGGGTTCGCCGCTGTTGCTGCTGCCGTTGTATCTGCACGCCGAGCACTATGCGAAGGAGCGGGCGCGCGGTGCGCTGACCCCGTTGTACTGGACCACCGACCCGATCTCGCATTACACGTGGCGGGCGCTGGAGGGGTGGTTCTGGTCCGCGGACCAGGCTGAGTGGTCGCCGCAGGACCTGAACCACCTTGCGCAGGCGCTGTTCTCCACCGGCCTGTACCCGGAGGCTGCCCAGGTCTTCGTGGCGATCGGGCCGTTCGTCACCCCGGAGCCGTGGAAGTACGTCGCCGAGACACCGGAGCTGTGGCTGGAGCAGTTCGAACGCGCCCGCGACCGCTGCCTTCGGGCCGGCGTAGGCGGCATGCGGTACGCGGCGCGACGCCGGTGACCGGCCGCCGGGGCACCTGCCGGGCCCCGCCCCGCCGGCGCTCCCTCACCGTGCAGGGTCCACCGCCGGCCCCTGGCCTTTTCCACCGTCCCCTACTCCTGTTTCCGGAGGTACGTCCGTTGTCTTCCCCACGAACCACCCACCGCCGCGCCCCGAGCGCCCAGAGCGATGAGGACATGCTGCGGCAGCTCGGTTACCAGCCCCAACTGGCCCGCCGCATGGGCCCGTTCGGGAATTTCGCGCTCAGCTTCTCGATCATCTCGGTGCTGTCCGGGTGCATGACCCTGTTCGGGTTCGGGCTCATCACCGGCGGTCCGGCCGACATGCTGTGGGGCTGGGCCTTCGTCGGCCTGACGGTGCTGTGTCTGGGGGCCGCGCTCGCCGAGGTCACCTCCGCCTACCCCGTAGCCGGCGCCCTCTTCTATATGGCCGGCAGACTCGGCGGCCCCAAGTGGGGCTTCTATACCGGGTATTTGAACCTGTTGGGCCTGCTCGGCGGCATGGCGGGGGGCAGTTACGGCATGTCGCTGTTCGTCGGCGCCTGGCTCAACCTCCAGTGGGGCTTCACACCCACCCCCGGAAAGACGCTGGCCATCTGCGGCGCCATCCTGTTACTGCTCGCCGTGCTCAACCTGTTCGGGGTGCGGCTGGTGTCCGTACTGAACTCGGTCAGCGTGTGGTGGCACATCGGCGGCGTCGCGGCGATCGTCGGCGCCCTGGCCCTCATCCCCTCCCACCACCAGTCGGCGAGCTTCGTGTTCACCCACTTCGCGAACACCACCGGGTGGGGCAACCACCTCTATGTGATCGCGCTGGGGCTGCTGCTCGCGCAGTACACCTTCTGCGGCTACGACGCCTCCGCCCACCTCTCGGAGGAGACCGTCCATGCCCAGATATCGGCTGCCAAGGGCATCGTGAACTCCATCTTCTACTCCTGGATCGTGGGCTTCGTCCTGCTCGCCGGGATGCTGTTCGCGATCCAGGACTACGCAGGCACCGTCGGCACCGCGACCGGGGTGCCGCCCGCGCAGATCTTCCTCGACGCCCTCGGCCTGACCGGCGCGAAGATCCTCCTGCTGGTCGTGATCGTCGCCCAGCTGTTCTGCGCGAACGCAGGCCTCGCCTCCGCCTCACGGATGGTGTTCGCGTTCTCCCGCGACGGCGCCCTGCCCTTCTCCAAGACCTGGCAGCGGCTGAGCCCCCGCACCAAGACCCCGGTCCCGGCCGTGTGGCTGTCGGTAGTCGTCCCCTTCGTCCTGGCCCTGCCGTCGCTGTACTCGCTGACCGCGTACTACGCGGTCACCGCGATCAACGTCATCGGTATCACCCCGGCCTACGCCATCCCCGTCTTCCTGCGCCTGCGCGCCGGAGACCGCTTCGTCCGGGGCCCCTGGCACCTGGGCCGCTGGAGCAAACCCATCGGCTGGACAGCCGTCATCTGGGTCGCCTTCATCACCGTGATGTTCTTGCTTCCGCAGGTCTCCCCGGTCACCAAGGACTCCTTCAACTACGCCCCCGTCGCGCTCGCGGCCGTCCTGCTCCTGGCCACCATCGGATGGGCGACCCGCGGGCGACGCGGCTACGGCATCCCCGCGTACGGGACCGCCAAGGAGCGCGCGCTGTTGGGGGAGGACCTCGTATGAGTGAGACCTCTTTCCAGCCGTCGGCCTCTGATTTCGTGGCCCTGTGCGAGCTGGTGGACCGCGGGGCTGTGGACACCGTGATGCTGGCCGTGCCCGACATGCAGGGCCGGCTGAAGGGCAAGCGGATCGACGCGCACCACTTCGTTGACGGCGTCGCGTTCGGCGGCAGCGACATGTGTGCTTACGTCCTGGCCACCGACGTCGACAACCGCGCGCTCGACGGTTTCACCCTGTCCTGCGCCGACACCGGCTACGGCGACGTGAGCCTGCTCCCCGACCCGGGCGCCGTCTACCAGCTGGCCTGGATGCGGCGCACCGCCCTGGTCTTCGCCGACGCCATCGGCCACGACGGAGGGCCCGTCAGCGTGGCCCCGAGGCAGATCCTGCAACGCCAGCTCGCCCGGCTCACCGCCCGCGGCATCACCGCCCAGGTCGGCCTGGAGACCGAATTCGTGCTCAGCCACACCGACGCCGCAAACCCCCACCACCCCACACGGCGGCCGGTGTCCGACCGCAACCTCGACTACGCCCTCGACCACCCACAGGTACTGACCCGCTTCTTCGAGGATCTGCAGGAATGCCTCGCCGGCATGGGACGGCCCGTCGAGGCGATCAAGACCGAGGGCGCCGCCGGGCAGGTGGAAGTGACGTTCCCCCACGGCAAGCCGCTACGGGCGGCCGACATCCACCTGCTGTTCCAGCATGCCGCGCGGACCATCGCCGAGCAGGCCGGACTGGTGGCGAACTTCATGGCCGCGCCCGCGACCGGCATCGGCAGCAGCTGCCACATCCACCTCTCCCTCCTGGACCGCGACAGGGTGCCGCTGTTCGCCGAGACCGAGGGACGGACGCCCGATGCCGCGCGCTACGCCGTCGGCGGCCTCCTCGACATCCTGCCGCACCTGGGTCTGCTGTACGCGCCGACGGTCAACTCCTACAAACGCTACGTCCCGGGAACCTTCGCGCCGACGACCTTCACCTGGGGCCGCGACAACCGCACCTGCGCCATCCGGGTCGTCGGCCGCGGTGACAACCTCCACCTGGAGAACCGTCTGCCCGGCGCCGACACCAACCCCTACCTCGCGCTCGCCTCGACCCTCGCCGCCGTCCTGGCCGGCCTCGACCACAAGTCCGAACCGCCCAAGCCCTACATCGGCAGCGCCTTCGACGACCCCGAGGCACCACCAGTACCGGGCTCACTCCAAGAGGCGCTCGACGCCCTCCAGGGCTGCCCGCTGCCGGCACAGGACTTGCTTACCGCGGACGTGGCCTCGCACTACAAGAACGCGGCCCGCCACGAACTCGCCGTGCACCGCACCACCGTGACCGACCTCGACCTACGACGAGGACTCGCCACACCCTGACCGGCACCCAACTCCCGTGCGCGGCGGCCGGGTTGGGGCTCGCCATTGCGTACAGGCCCTCCCCGCTCAGTGCTGGGTGCGCAGCTCCGGATCCGTACTTGGCGCCGGGGAGCCGAACCCCCTTCGTTCCCCGGGACCAGACGGTGGCCCGGGGGACGAAGGGCCCCACGAAACCGAGCAGACCGATCACTTCTCGACATGACCATCTGTGACCCACACCCGCTTCACCGTGCTGGACGACACCAAGCGCCATCCTCACCTGGCCCAGACGAGCATCCGGACCGGGTGAGTATCCGATGACCCCTGCCCCGGTGCTCGCGAGGCCAGCGGCTGTGGTGCCGGCGCGGACTCCAACTCCCGCTGCCGGGCGGCGGGTTCACCGCCGGCCTGGCCCTGAGGCACCACCAGCCCGTCGCTCCCCCGCCGCTCGGCGATCAGGCAGCGACGGACGACAGACGGACAACTGCACAGGCTCCCCTCTCGGTGCTCGCGGCGTGTGGTGCCGCTCGGGCCAGGACGGCAGCGCCCACCTCACTATCCGTTCCCTCACTTGTGGAGAGTGCCTTGCTCGCAGCCCCGCCATTCGACAGCGTCGAGGGTGCCTACCTCGCTCTGCTACGACTCACAACTGAGCAGCCGGAGCACCGGATTGACGCGCGCGGCAACGCCGCCCGTGAAGTGATCGGGGTCAGCTTCCGACTCGCGGATCCCCGTCAGCGCCTGCCGTATCTGGCCGAGCGCCGGGCGAATCCGGTGTTCCAGTTCGCCGAGGCCCTGTGGTACCTCGCCGGCCGCCGGGACCTGGAGATGATCGGCTACTACTCGTCGTCCATGCGCGCCTGCAGTGCCGACGGCATCCGTCTCGGCGGATCCGCCTACGGGCACACGTTGTTCAGCCCGATCCGTGGCGGTCGGTCTCAGTTCGACCAGGTCGTGGAGCTGCTGCTGAACGAGACGGACAGCAAACGCGGCTACCTGCCGGTGTTCGCGGCCAGGGAACTCGCCAACCTCGACAACCCCGACGTCGCCTGCCTGGCCGGTCTGCACCTGCTGCTGCGCAACGGGCAACTGCACATGGTGTGCAGCATGCGGGCGAACGACCTCGACTGCGGCCTGCTGTCCGACGTTTTCTCCTTCACGATGATCCACGAGTACGCGGCGGTCCAACTCGGCCTGGAGCTGGGGACGTACACGCACACGATCGGGTCCGCCCACGTCAACGACAGCGACGCTGAGCGTGTCAAACGCGTCCTCAAGGAGGCGGAATCCCGGCCGACGCCGCCGTTCTTCCCGTTCCCGTCGATGCCCCGGAACACCACGGGTTCCACCATTGCGGACGTCTTGCACCACGAACATGTGCTCCGTACAAACCGGCGCCGCTACAGCGCCGAGCACATTACGGGCCTGGACTTGGATCCGTACTGGCAGCAGGCAGTGCTGCTGTTCGAGCTGTACCGGCAGATCCAGCACTACCAGACCACAGCATGCGACCCGGACGTCCTGGCCGCACTCGATCCCGGCCCGCGCTGGCTCATGGAACGCAAGTGGCCCCACTGCGCCGCGACGTCGGTCGGCGGTTCCCGGTGAGCGGCGGCCGGCCGATGAGCGGCGCGGTGGTCGAGGGCATCGACTTCGACTGCTGGGCGGTCATCCTGTGCAAGCCTGACGCGGTGGCGCGCGGCCTGGTCAAGCAGATCCTTGAGAGGATCTCCGGTGCGGGCGTCGCCCTCTCGGGCCGTCTGGACCTGATCGCCGAGGCGTGGCAGCCGCACGTCGTCTACCGGGATCTCCTCGCCGACACCGGGCGCCGTCATCTTCCCGATCTGCCGGTGTGGATCGATGCTGCGTTCGCGGGCCGGGAGGTAACCGTGGCGCTCGCGCACTGTGAACCCGGCCTCCATGCCCGGCTGCGCCAGCTGATCGGGCACACCGATCCGGCCCGGGCGGCAACCGGCACGATCCGCGGTGACCTGGGTGACGACAGCCTCGCAGCGGCAGGGGAGGAGAGGCGTCTCGTACGCAACCTCGTCCACACCAGCGACGACCCGGCCGGAGCCCGCCGGGAGTACGGGACGTGGTACGGGCCGGGCCGCCGTCTGCAGATCGCCGACTTCGACCGCTGCTCGGTGATCCTGTGCAAGCCGGATGCCGTCGAGCGCGGTCTCACGGACACCATCCTTGCGCGGATCGAGGCCGCCGGCTGCACGATAGCGAGCCGCCGCAACGTCGTCGTACAGCCGTGGCAGGCCCATGTGCACTACTGGGATCTCCTCGTCGACGCGGACCACTTCCCCGACCGGGACATCCCCGCCTGCCTGGATGACGCCTACGCGGGCAAGGCCGTGACCGTCGCTCTCGCCTACGGCGAGCCGGGCATCCATCTCCAACTGCGCCAGCTGATCGGCCACTTCGACCCGCTGCGGGCCGCGCCCGGCACAATCCGCGGCGACCTCGGCCACGACAGCCTGGAGCGCGCCCTCGACGAGAAACGCCTCGTCCACAACCTCGTGCACACCTCGGACGACGCCGGCTCCGCCCGCCGCGACTTCGGCACCTGGTTCGGCGCCGACCACCGCGCCCTGCTCACCACCCCCACTTCTCTTCCCGCTCAGCCCACGTCCACCGACCGCTGAACACGCCTGTGTGGAGGTCCTGATGACCCTTCCCGTCGTACCGCGCCGCCGCCTGCTCCCGCTCCTTACCACGGAGCAGATCGGCGAGTTGAAGCCCGCGCTCGCCGACGTGATCGAATACCGCAAGTCCGGACTGTCGCTCAACCACATCGTCGGCTGCCCCCTGGAATGCGGCTACTGCGTCCGCCACGAGTTCGACAACTTCGACATGAAGACGCCTAAGCGTCTGATGAGCGACGAATCCGCAGTCGCCGCCCTCGTCGACCACCCCTACTTCCGGCCGCACCAGACGCCGATCCAGCTGTTCAACCGGGCCACGGACCCGATGCTGCCGGTGGTCAAGCCACACCTGTTCGCTGTACTGCGCCAGCTCGACGACCACGGCCTGACCAACCATGTCCTGGTCATCACGCGGTGGCGGGTGAGCGCCGAGGACTGCGCGGTCCTCAACTCGTACACGAACCTGCGCCTGACCCTGCTGGTGACGCACTCCGGCATCGACGACCCGGCCATCGAGCCGGTGAACTCGGCGTACGCGGCCGACAGCCTGCGCATGCTGTACGAACACGCCGACCGCTACCGGACTGTCCTGTACTGGCGTCCGATCGTGCCGGGCCTCAACGACTCCGACGAGCACGTCGAGCGGGCCCGCGAACTGTCCCTGCACGCCCACGCCACCGTGTTCACGGGCCTGTTCTTCCGCGACGAGATCAGGGCCTACTACGAGGCAAACGGCCTGCCCGTGCCGTACCACGACACGGCCCGCCGCAAGATCATGCCGGAACAGGCCGAGCAGCGGATCCTGGACGCCTTCAACGCGGCGCAGATCCCCGGAGCAGCTCCGTGGGGAACGCTGTTCCGCAAGACAAGCTGCGGTGTCGCCTACGCCCACGGGGAGGCCGACTACAACGGCCATTACGGGGTGCGTGAACTGTGTGACATCTGCCCGCCCGAGCAGGTCGCGCTGTGCGCGAAGGCGTGGGTCACACCCGAGCTGGAGACCGTCACCCGTGAGGCGCGCGCCCTCGGCGCGATCGGCACCGTTGAGATCAACGATCGTGCCATCGTCGTCGAGGGACTGGACGAGCAGCCGCGCTACTACCTCCAGCACGGGTTCGGCTACCAGTGCCACGACCGCAACAAGCCCCACCTCTACCGCCGCCACGGCCGGGCCCCCATCGGCTGGGAGGCGGAGGACGGATCCACCACCCCATGAACTTCGCCTCCTGGCCCACGCTGCTCGTCGTCGACGTCGAGGGCAACGGCACCAACCCGCCCGACCTCGTCGAGATCGCCGCCCTGCCTGTGCGCGTCGGCATCCCCGACACCTCCACCGCCGGAGCCTGGCTGATTCGCCCCGAACGGCCCGTCACCGCGCGCGCGGCCGGCATCCACGGCCTGACCAACGAACTCCTCGCCGACCAGTCCACCTGGGCCCAACTAGCCGACGAGGTAGGCGCGTTCCTCGGCCAGAACTGGATCTGCGCCCACAACGCCCACGTCGACTACCGGGAACTGCACCGGCACCTCCCCGGGTGGCAGCCGGTCGGGGTCATCGACACCCTGCGCCTGGCCAGGGCGACCTACACGGACCTGACCTCCTACACCCTCGACGCCCTGATCAAGCATGTGGCACCGGACCTGTCGCAGGCCCCGCGGACCGGCCGGCACCGCGCGACCTACGACGCGTATGCCACCGCCCAGCTCCTGATCGCCATGGCCGAGCACTACGAGAGCTGGGACCAGCTGATCGCTGCGGCCGTGCCGCCCGGTCTGCCCGGCGCCCCACAACCAGAAGAGGACCCCACCTTGTGGTGACAACCCATCAGCCCATCCGAATCGGCGTGCTCGGCACCCACTCCACCGGCAAGACCACGCTCCTGAAGCGCATAGAGATGGAACTGCGCGCCGAAGGAATCACCGTGGGACGCACCAGCCGCCTCGGCAAACGCGCCGCGGCGGCCGGCCTGCCCAAGATGCAGCGTCACACGGCCCGGTCCACCGAGTGGATCATCACGCAAGGGATTGCCGACGAGATCGCCGCCATCGCACAGGGCGCCGAAGTCGTCCTCGACCGGGCCGCCCACGATGCCCTCGCCTACTTCCACGCCGCACTGGAATACCGCGGCGAAACCGCACCCCGGACGGAGCACAAGCGCCTCCACGCCCTCGCCGCCACCCAACTCCCCAAATATCACCTGCTGTTGGCGACCGTCCTTGACGAGAGCGTGCCCGTCGACCCCCGCCACGACTACGACCCCCGCTACCGGCGACTCGTCGACCAGCACGTGCACCAGCTCCTGGACCGCGACGACATCCCCCACCTCCGGGTCCACAGCGACCCCGACAGCCAGGCCCACATCGTCGACGAAGCCGTACGGAGCTGCCTGACGGAGGCCCTCGTATGACATCCGTGCTGCCCGGGGGCACCATCACCATCGCCGGGAAGTCCGTGTCCCGGCTCGGCTTCGGGACGATGCGCCTGACCGGCCCCGGCATCTGGGGCGAGCCCGCAGACCGCGAGACCGCACTGAGCGTCCTGCGCCAGGCCGTGCACACGTACGGCATCAGCCACATCGACACCGCCGACGCCTACGGCCCCCACACCGCCGAACAGTTGATCCGCGACGCGCTCTACCCATACCCGGAGCACGTACTGATCGCCACGAAGGTCGGCTTGGTGCGCCCCGGACCAGTTCAGTGGATGCCCCTCGGCAACCCCTACTACCTGCGGGCCTGCGTGGAAGCCAGCCTGCGCCGCCTCCAAGTGGAGCGGCTGGAGTTGTGCTACCTGCACCGTATCGATCCCGAGGTGGCACTCGACGACCAGATCGCCGTCCTGAAAGCACTCCAGGATGAGGGCAAGATCGGGCACATCGGCCTGTCCAAGGTCACCCCCGAGGTCATCCGCCTGGCGGGCAAGACCCTGACCGTCGCCGCGGTGCAGAACGTCTTCAACACCACCGACCGCTTCGACGACGCAGTAGAGGTGTGCGGCGAACTCGGCATTCCCTACATCGCCTACCGGCCGCTCGACGCAGGCGTCCTCGCCCGGACTAACGGGCCCGCCGTACCTCTGCATTGGCTCCTCGACCGCGGCAGCCACATCGCCCCCATCCCCAGCACAAGCCAGCCGAGCCACCTCGCCGAGATCGTGGCAGCAGCACCAGGGGGCTCGCTTTGACGCCCGCCACCGCCGCGATACCCGTAGGGCGCAGCGCCGCCTACGAGGACTGGAGGCCGCCGGTCGTCGGCGTCGCACTCTTGATGCCGATCGGTGCGGACTGCCTCGTTGTCGCCGACCTGCACGGACTGCTCATGCTGCCCGTCGGCGACATTCGCACAGGGCAGTCCCCGCAGGAGGCGGCTGAGCGGATTCTTACTTCCCGTGACGGCCTTCCGCCCCTTCGACGAGTCGTGGTGGACCAGGTTCAGATGCGGCGACGGAAGGTCATTACCCACGTGCTGGCCCCCACGGCGATGACCTGCTCGGTCGTTGAGGGCCTGGCCTACCGGGACCCCAGGGCCACCCTGCGCGTCATGCCTACCGTCCACTTCATCGGCGAGGTGTGGCCCAAGATCCGGCTGAGGGTTGTGGTTGGTCTGCAAGCTCTCGCCACGGGCGAGCCAGCTTTTACGGAAGGCGGCGTGGTGCGGGCCGCAGTCCGCGAGGAGATCGGTTCGTAGATCCCTCAGCGGTCAACTGGGCACAGGGCGTTGAACCGAACATTCTTGGTTGCAGGGTGACACCCCGGCGTCGCCACAAGTCGATCACTCGCTGGAAGAGCTTAATCAGGATTCGGCGGAAGCTTTGGGCGCCAGTTAGGTGGAGTCGTCTAATTATTGGCTGGGGGATTCTGAAATCTGTTGACCGTGCAGTCGAGCTCACTCTTGATTCCGTGTGTCAGCTGAGTGTGACCTGTCGGTTGGTAGGCCCGCCATGTGCGTTCGGTGAACTCGGCGGTCGGTTTCTCGATGTCGTCCGTGGTGAGCCCGCTCGGGAGGTCCCAGACGGGGGCGGTGAGACCGTGAGCACGGAAGGAGCCCACGAGGCGGGTGCCGTCACCGAGACCGGAGCGGCCGGCGGCGTGCAGCCGCGCGAGTCCGTCCAGAAGCTGCTCCTCCGGGTGCGGCATGACCCGGCGCAGGTGGTTCTTGTCCGGCGTCTCGCACCAGTACGCGGCGTCCACGCCCTGGAGTTTCACGGTCGGGATGGCGGCGGCGTTGGCGCGCTCCAGGGAGGCGGTCACCTCGGGCGACGTGTTCTCC
>NZ_JAWOAI010000199.1:0-16463 GCF_033194735.1 Streptomyces sp. W16 | reverse complement strand
ACGCTCGGCCCCGAGCCGATCGAGGGCGCACACGTCCTGCTCCTGGACCACGAGGGCGTCGGCCACTGTGCGGGCGTGCACCTCTACGGCCGCGGCCGGCGCCGGATCGGTGTGGTCATGCCCCAGGAGCCGGGCATGGGGATCTTCTCCCGGCCCCGCCTCGAAGGCGTGCGCCGCGCCCTGCTCGGCACGGACGCCACCGTGACCGAACTCCCGCTCGCCTACAGCGAGGAGAGCGCCGCCAGGACCGCCGCCCAGTGGCGCGCTCTCGGCCTCGACGCGGTGTTCGCGTACAACGACGAGTACGCGATGCTGCTGATGCGCGCCCTCCAGGACGAAGGCATCCGCATCCCCGAGGACACCGCCGTGGTCGGCGCCGACGACCTGATGATCGGCCGGCTGCTGCGACCGCGCCTGAGCACCGTCCAGATCCAGCTCCCGTCCGGCCGCGACCTCGCCGAACTGGTCGACAACGCGGTGCGCGACCCCGGCGCGGTGCCGGCCGTGCACGAACTGCTCGGTGCCTCGGTGGTGCACCGCGACTCCAGCTGAAAGCTGAACCGGATCCGTCGACCGCAGCCGGGGCGGACGCGCCGTACGCGAACTAGGATGTTGCACTCTCAACCAGATGGGGGTGCGTTCGATCACGGATGCGGTCCAGACGTCTGCACCGGATCACCGCATCCCGTCACGCGAACGACCCGGGACTCCAACTACCCCTGCGGGTCCCGCCGTTGACGGAACGGAGAGCCGCCATGCCCCTGCTCGACCCCAAGATCTGGCAGTCCCGCCCCCTCTCGGGCCCCGAGTACACGGTCACCGAGCCCGCCACCGGCGACCCGCTCGGTACCGTCACGCTCGCCGCGGCCGAGGACATACGCCCCGCCGCTCAGGCGGCCGGAGCCGCGCAGACCGAGTGGGCGCGCGTCCCGCACTTCGTCCGCGCCGGAGTGCTGCGCAGGGCCGGTGACCTGTTCGCCGCGCACGCCGAGGAGCTGCGCGAGTGGATCGTGCGGGAGTCCGGTTCCATCCCCGGCAAGGCAGACTTCGAACTGCACGTCGCCGCCCAGGAGTGCTACGAGGCCGCCGCGCTCGCCTCCCGCCCGGCCGGGCAGGTCCTCCCGTCGGAGGCGCCCCGGCTGTCGTACACCCGGCGGATCCCGGTTGGAGTCGTCGGCGTGATCGCGCCGTTCAACGCCCCGCTGATCCTCTCCATCCGCTCGGTCGCCCCGGCGCTCGCGCTCGGCAACGCGGTCGTCCTCAAGCCGGACCCGCGCACCGCGGTCTGCGGGGGACTGGCCCTTGCGGCGGTCTTCGCGGAGGCCGGCCTGCCCGACGAACTTCTCCAAGTCCTGCCCGGCGGCGCCGAGGTGGGGGCCGCACTGGTCGCCGACCCGCAGGTGCCCGTCATCTCCTTCACCGGCTCAACCGCCGCCGGGCGCGCGGTCGGTGAGGCGGCGGGGCGTCATCTCAAGCGCGCACACCTGGAGTTGGGCGGGAACTCCGCCCTCATCGTGCTGGCGGACGCCGACCTGGACGCGGTGATCTCCACGGCGGCCTGGGGTTCGTTCTTCCACCAGGGCCAGATCTGCATGACGACGGGCCGCCATCTCGTCCACGAGTCGCTCTACGAGGAGTACGTCGAACGCCTCGCCGCCAAGGCCGACTTGCTCGCCGTGGGCGACCCGCACCGGGCGCAGGTCCACCTCGGCCCGATTATCGACGCGGCCCAACTCGCCAAGGTGCACGGGCTTGTTGAAGCCAGCACGGCAGCTGGCGCCAGGCTGGCGGCCGGTGGCACTCACGAGGAGCTCTTCTACCGGCCGACCGTCCTCGCCGACGTCGACGACGACACCCCCGCCTACGCCGAGGAGGTCTTCGGCCCGGTGGCGCCGGTACGGTCCTTCGCCACCGCCGAGGAGGCGGCGGCGCTGGCGGCGACCGGACCGTACGGACTGTCGCTCGGCATCGTCACACGCGACGCGGCCCGCGGCCTGGACCTGGCAGAACGCATCCCGACCGGGATCGTCCACATCAACGACCAGACCGTCAACGACGAGGCCGTGGCGCCCTTCGGCGGGGTCGCCGCGTCCGGCACCGGCGCCCGCTTCGGCGGCGAGGCCAATATCGAGGCCTTCACCGACGTGCGCTGGACGACGGTGCGCGGGGACGTGGCGTCGTACCCGTTCTAGGGATTCCTGAAAGGCGGTCCTACTTGCCGTTCTGCTCGGCCTGCTCCTGCTGCTCGGCGACCGACTTGCGGACCTCGTCCATGTCGAGCTTGCGGGCCTGGCCGATGACGTCGGTCAGGGCGGCCTCCGGCAGGGCGCCGGGCTGGGCGAACACGGCGACGCGGTCACGGACGATCATCAGCGTGGGGATCGACTGGATGCCGAAGGCCTGCGCCAGCTCGGGCTGGGCCTCGGTGTCGATCTTGCCGAAGACAAGGTCCGGGTTGTCGTCGGCCGCCTTCTCGTAGACCGGGGCGAACTGACGGCACGGCCCGCACCAGGACGCCCAGAAGTCGATCAGGACGAAGTCGTTGTCCGTGACCGTCTGGTCGAAGTTCTCCTTGGTGAGCTCCACGGTGCTGCTCATGACGTGATTCCCTCTTCCTCGATGTGGGGGCGAAGCCGTCCCGGACAACACGGTCGTCCGGGCCCGTATTCCGCGCCCCTACCCGTGTGGCCTCAGCGCACACCACCCAGCAGACTGGCCCCATGACGGAAACGGAATCCATCGTGTACGACGTCGTGGTGGTCGGGGCCGGGCCCGTGGGGGAGAACGTCGCCGACCGCACCCGTGCGGCCGGCCTCTCCACCGCGATCGTGGAGAGCGAACTCATCGGCGGCGAGTGCTCGTACTGGGCCTGTATGCCCAGCAAGGCCCTGCTGCGCCCAGTGATCGCCCGCGCCGACGCCCGCCGCGTGCCCGGCCTCGGCCACCTCGTCCAAGGCCCCCTCGACACCGCCGCGGTACTCGCCCACCGCGACTACGAGGCCTCGGGCTGGAAGGACGACGGCCAGGTCCGCTGGCTCGACGGCATCGGCGCCGACCTCTACCGCGGCCAGGGCCGCCTCGACGGCCCCCGCAAGGTGACGGTCACCGGCCCCGACGGCGTACGGCACGTCCTCACGGCCCGGCACGCGGTCGCCGTGTGCACGGGCACCCGCGCCCTCCTCCCCGACCTGCCCGCACTCGCCGACGTCAAGCCCTGGACCAGCCGCGAGGCCACCAGCGCCAAGGCCGCGCCCGGCCGGCTGATCGTGGTCGGCGGCGGGGTCGTGGCCGTCGAAATGGCCACCGCCTGGCAGGCGTTGGGCTCCCGGGTCACCCTCCTCGTCCGCGGCAAGGGCCTGCTGCCCCGCATGGAGCCCTTCGCCGGCGAACTGGTCGCGGACGCGCTCAGCGAGGCGGGCGTCGACCTGCGCACGGGTACCTCCGTCGCCTCGGTGACCCGCGAGAACGGCACCGTCGTCGCCGTCACCGACAGCGGCGACCGCATCGAGGCCGACGAGATCCTCTTCGCCACCGGACGCGCCCCCCAGACCGATGACATCGGCCTCGACACGATCGGCCTGGAACCGGGCTCCTGGCTGACGGTGGACGACTCCCTGCGCGTCCAGGACAGCGACTGGCTGTACGCGGTCGGCGACGTCAACCACCGCGCCCTCCTCACCCACCAGGGCAAGTACCAGGCACGTATAGCGGGCGCCGCGATCGCCGCCCGCGCCGAAGGCGTCCCGCTGCTGGAGACCGACCCGTGGGGCGCCCACGCGGCCACCGCCGACCACGACGCCGTACCCCAGGTCGTCTTCACCGACCCGGAGGCGGCGGCCGTCGGCCTCTCCCTCGCCGAGGCGGAACAGGCCGGCCACCGCGTCCGCGCCGTCGACGTCGAGTTCTCCTCGGTCGCCGGCGCCGGCCTCTACGCCGACGGCTACCGGGGCCGCGCCCGCATGATCGTCGACCTCGACGACGAGACCCTGCGCGGAGTCACCTTCGTCGGCCCCGGCGTCGGCGAACTGATCCACTCCGCGACCATCGCGGTAGCCGGCCAGGTCCCGATCAACCGCCTGTGGCACGCGGTCCCGTCGTACCCGACCATCAGCGAGGTGTGGCTCCGCCTGCTGGAGGCCTACCGGGGCTGAACACCCCTGACTTCCTACGGCAGTTGGAAGCCGAGCGCAGCCGACGCCTCGTCCGGTGTCGGCTGCGCCCAGCGCTCCGCCATCGCCTCGTTCGAGGACAGGGAGCGCAGTTCCGCGCGGTCGAGATAGAGCAGGCCGTCGAGATGGTCCGTCTCGTGCTGCACGATCCGCGCGGGCCACCCGGTGAACACCTCGTCCACCGACCGCCCGAACTCGTCCTGCCCGGTCAGCCGTACCTCGGCGTGCCGCGCCACCACGGCCTGCCAGCCCGGCACGCTCAGACACCCCTCGAAGAACGCGGCCCGACCGTCGCCGACCGGCTCGTACGACGGATTGACCAGCCCCCGGAAGGGCTGCGGCACCCGCCCGCGCACCACCCGCACCTCGTCCGGCACCGGCGCCGGATCCTCGATCACCGCGATCCGCAGCTCCACCCCGACCTGCGGCGCCGCGACGCCGACGCCCGGCGCCGCGTGCATGGTCACACGCAACGCCTCGACGAACCGGGCCAGCAGCGCGGGCTCCAACTGGCCGTCGAACGGCTCGGTACCGCGCCTGAGCACCGGGTCACCGGCCGAGACGATGGGCAACGGACCGCCGGCGGTGAGGAGTTCCTCGACCCGCTCGGCCAGGGGCGCGCGATCACTGGGAAGTGCCATCGCGCCAGGATGCCATGGCCTCCGGCCCGACCCGAAGTGACGCACGCCACTCCAGCCCACGGGAACTCGGCGCCTTCACCCGCCGACTACTGGATCACTACGGCCACGACACCCCCTGCACCGTCCCCCGTCCCCGCCCCCTGCCTCCCGGAGAAGCCCGCCCATGTCCACCGCTCCCTCGACCGCCCCGGCCGAGGTCCCGCAAGAGCCGGCCCCGGCACCGTCCCCCAGCCGCTGGGCCCCGCTGCGCCCCCTGATCCTGCGCCTGCACTTCTACGCCGGAGTGCTCGTCGCCCCGTTCCTGCTCGTCGCCGCGACCACCGGCTTCCTGTACGCCGGCGCCTTCCAGGCCGAACGGATCGTGTACGCCCATGAGTTGACCGTCCCCGTCGGCGACCGCGAGCTGCCGATCTCGCAGCAGGTGACCGCCGCCCGCAAGGCACACCCCGAGGGCACCGTCTCCGCGGTCCGCCCCGCCCCGGAGGCCGGCGCCACCACCCGCGTCATGCTCTCCGGCGTCGAGGGCGTCCGCTCCGACCACACCCTCGCGGTGTTCGTCGACCCGTACACCGGGAAGGTCCGCGGCGCGCTGGAACAGTACGGCTCGACCGGAGCGCTCCCGCTGCGCACCTGGATCGACGACCTCCACCGCAATCTGAACCTCGGCGAAACCGGCCGCCTGTACAGCGAGTTCGCCGCGAGCTGGCTGTGGGTCATCTCGGGCGGCGGCCTGGTGCTGTGGTTCTCCCGCCGCCGCGCCCTGCGCAAGCTGCGCGGCACCAGCGGACGCCGTCGCACCCTCGGCCTGCACGGCACGGTGGGTGTCTGGGCCGCCGCCGGGTTCATCTTCCTCTCGGCGACCGGACTGACCTGGTCGACGTACGCGGGCGCCAACATCGACGAACTCCGCACCTCCCTGGGCCAGTCCACGCCCTCGGTGTCCGCCGCGGCGAGCGGTGAGCACGCGGGCCACGGTGGCTCCACCGCGACCGGCGACGCCGAACACGGGGTGGGCCTCGACAAGATCCTCGCCGCCGCGCGGGCCGAGGGGCTGGGCAACCCGGTCGAGATCGTCCCGCCCGCCGACGCGAACTCGGCGTACGTCGTCAAACAGGTCCAGCGCAGCTGGCCCGAGAAACAGGACGCGGTCGCCGTCGACCCCACCACGGGCAAGGTGACCGACGAACTCCGCTTCGCCGACTACCCGTTGCTCGCCAAACTGACCCGCTGGGGCATCGACCTGCACACCGGTGTCCTCTTCGGCCTCGTCAACCAGATAGCCCTGATGCTGCTCGCCCTCTCCCTGATCCTGCTGATCGTGTGGGGCTACCGCATGTGGTGGCAGCGCGGCCGGGGTTCCTCCTTCGGCCGCCCGATCCCGCGTGGTGCCTGGGCCCAGGTGCCTCCGCTGCTCCTCGTCCCCGGCGTGGCGGTGATCGCCGTACTCGGCTATTTCGTCCCGCTGTTGGGGATCCCGCTGGCCGCGTTCATCGCGGTGGACGTGGTGCTGGGCGAGGTGGCCCACCGCCAGGGCCGCCGGACGTACGCGAAGTAGCGACACAGGCGAAGGGGCCCGGTTCCGTGACGGAACCGGGCCCCTCTGCGCGTCAGCGTGCGTCAGACCTGCTCGAAGTCACCCGCGAGCGCCGAGGCGATCCGCAGATGCGAACCCGCCTCCTCGTGCCGGCCCTGGCGCTCCAGCGTGCGGCCCAGCATCAGCCGTGCGTAGTGCTCCACCGGGTCACGCTCCACGAGGACACGCAACTCGGTCTCGGCGCGCCGGAGTTGGGCCGAGTGGTAGTAGGCGCGCGCCAGCAGCAGGCGCGGTCCGGTCTGCTCCGGCACCTCCTCGACCAGCCCGCCCAGCACCCGGGCCGCAGCGGCGTAGTCCTTGGCGTCGAAGAACATCTGCGCGCGCTCCCAGCGCTCCGCCGGTGTTCCGTGGTCGTAGTACGTCATGTCCACTTGACCTCCTTCGACCCACACAACGGACGCTGTTGGTTGAATATTCCACTACTCTGCCGCGGCGGCCAGTTCCGCGTTCGCCCGCTCGGTGACCAGGGTCAGCACCCGGCCGGCGCTCTCCAGGTCCTCCGCCGGAATGCCGGCGTAGATCCGGGCGGAGATCACGTTCGTCTCGGTGGTGACCTGGTCGTACACCTCCCGGCCGGTGTCCGTGATCCGCACGTCGGACGTGTCGGCTTCGAGCAGCTTCGCGGTGATCAGTTCGTCGACGGTGGTGTGCGCGGCGGTCGCGTCGATCTTCAGGGCCGATGCGACCTCCCCGACGAGGTGATCGCGGCCGACAGGGCCGTCGGCGTCGGCGGCGACCCGGAGGGTTATCTGCTGTTGGAAGCCGAGACCGTGCCGGGTCAGCACGCTCTCCAGGACCGCGCGTCCGGCGTAATGGGCGAGGGCGATGACGCGGCCGTTGGCGCGGGGTGCGGTGGTGGTGGTCATGACTGCTCCTTCTCGTGCTCACTCGCGGGGTTGAGGGGTGTGTCGAGCAGAGTCGCCAGGTCCCGGCTGAACTCCCGGGTCCGCTCGCTGTCGAGACCGCCGAGCGGTGCCAGCAGTTGCTGCAGAAGTCCGTGGACGACCTTGATCGCCTGCCGGGTCACGTCGCGGCCCTCGTCGGTGAGGGCCAGTTGGACCGCGCGCGGATCGCGGGGGTCCCGGGTGCGCTCGACGAGGCCCGCGGACTCCAGGGCCCGGGCCAGCTTCGACACATAGAGGGCTTCGAGTCCGGTGTGATCGGCGAGGTGCCGCTGGCTGGGGCGCAGCCCCGAGCGCTGCATGCCGTACAGCGACGCCACCAGGGAGTACTGCGCATGGGTCAGTCCCAGGGGTGCCACCGCGCGGTCGACCGCCACACGCCACTTCATCGACAGTCGCCAGACCAGGAAACCGGGCGTCGCGCCCTCGGATGCCGTACTCATGACCGATACAGTACATGGCTACTATAGCCATGGCTACTGTTTCTCGGACAGAACGGCGAAAGCGAGGCACATGCCCCGAGGGGCGGACCGGCGGTTGACGGACTGACGGAACCGCCTCGACGGGACTAGGTTGTCGCCATGAGCAATCTTGATCGCGAAGCGGTTCCGGCCCTGTGCGGCGGCCGCGGTTTCGTGGTGGCGGAGCCCGTCCGTGAACTCCTCAGCCCTCGCAAGGTCCAGCTCGGCGAGTCCACCGAAGTCCGCCGGCTGCTGCCCAACCTGGGCCGCCGCATGGTCGGCGCCTGGTGCTTCGTCGATCACTACGGCCCCGACGACATCGCCGACGAACCCGGCATGCAGGTGCCCCCGCACCCCCACATGGGTCTGCAGACCGTCAGTTGGCTGCACGAGGGCGAGGTGCTGCACCGCGACTCGACCGGCAGCGTCGCGACGATCCGCCCGCGCGAACTGGGCCTCATGACCTCCGGCCGCGCGATCAGCCACGCCGAACAGAGCCCCAAGGCGCACGCCCGCTTCCTGCACGGCGCACAGCTCTGGGTCGCCCTCCCCGACCGCGACCGCCATGTCGACCCGCACTTCGAGCACCACGCCGAGCTGCCGGTCGTCACGGCGCCGGGCCTGCGCGCCACGATCGTCCTCGGCGACGTCGACGGCGCGGCCTCGCCCGGCACCACGTACACCCCGATCGTCGGCGCGGACCTGGCCCTCGCGGCCGGAGCGGACGTACGCCTGCCGCTGGAACCGGACTTCGAGTACGCCGTCCTCGCCATGTCCGGCGAGGCCCACGTCGACGGCGTCCCGGTCCTCCCCGGCTCGATGCTCTACCTCGGCTGCGGCCGCACCGAACTCCCGCTGCGCGCCGCGTCGGACGCCGGCCTGATGCTGCTGGGGGGCGAGCCGTTCGAGGAGGAGCTGATCATGTTCTGGAACTGGATCGGCCGCACCCAGGAAGAGATCGTGCAGGCTCGTGAGGACTGGATGACGGGGTCGCGATTCGGTGAGGTGAAGGGGTACGACGGGGCGCCGCTGCCGGCTCCTGAACTGCCTCCGCTGGCGTTGAAGCCGCGGGGGAGAGTGCGCTGACCTGCTGAGATGGGCCGACGGGGTTGTCTGGGGCGGGGGTGCGTGGACTTCGGTCACTGTGCTTGGGCGGCTCGGACCACACCGCTGTGCGGGACGCGATCGTTCCGGTCGAGTCAAGGTGCCTGGGCGGCAATGCGCAGGGCTCGGGAGGGGGTTCCGGTGTCGGCCGACCTGCTCCAGGCCGCCACCCGGCCCGCACGGCACGTCAAGTAGCTTCCGGCAGCGGCGCCGTCCCCGTCAGCTCGGTCTTCACGGCGTTCCGGTCCGGGACGACAGCCGCGTGGAAGGAACGCCCCGCGCGGTAGCTGGACGCGCCCCGTCCCCGCACTCCGGTGGACACCGCCGACCGATCGACCGAGTACGGGGACACTGTGAAGGGCTTCGCCGATCTCACCGACCCCCGGGACGAGCGAGGCCGTGTGGCGACGCTCGACCCGGGGCCCTCGGTTTGAAGGGTGCTGTTCTGGCCGAATGGCGGCCGGTGCGGTCAGGCGTCGCCGGCGTCGGTAGGTGTCGCCTCGCCGCCGAGCATGGCGAGGGTCAGCACGTTGCCGCCGATGCCCCAGCCGCCGTCGGCGACCTCTTCGACCAGAACCATGGTGTTGCTGCGGGCCTGCTCGCCGTAGAGCTCGACATACAGCTCGGTGGTGCGGGTGACGATCTCCTCCTTCTGCTTCGGGGTGAGGGTCTTCTCAAGGACCTTGAAGTTCGCGAAAGGCATGGCTGCTAGTTCTTTCTCTCAGGGGGTGTCAGAGGGAGCTGCCTGCGGTGAGCAGGCTGTCCAGTCCGATGCGGCGGAAGAAGTCGGCGCGGACGCGGTCGGCGACCGCGGAGACAACTTCGCTGCCGTCTCGGCTGGGGTCTATGTGGGTGCGCAGCGGCCGGGTGCCGTGCTTCATCGCGACCAGTCGCACGACGGCTTCGGCGACCTCGGCCACATCGGCGTCCGGAGGGATGAGCGCGGCCAGGCGCTTGCCCAGATCGCTCATGAGGGGTTGGTGACGCCGGTCGTAGGCTTCCGCACGGTCGACGTCGGCGGGGGCGCCCGCGTTGGCGAAGTGGCTGGTGCCGCTGGTGAACGCACCGGGCACCACGATCGCGGTGTCGATGCCGAACGGCAGCACCTCGGCGGCGTAGCTGACGGCCAGGGCGTCCATCGCGGCCTTGGCGGCGAAGTACGGGGCCAGGAACGGGGGACAGCCGCCGCGGGTGCTGGAGCTGCCGATCCACACCAGCAGCCCCGAGCCCTGCTCACGCAACTTCGGCAGGGCGGCGCGGTTGACGCGCTGGGTGCCCAGGACATTCACGTCGTACAGGTCCGCGAACTGCGCGGTGGTGAACGCCTCGGCGGCGCCCAGGACCATGTGCCCGGCGTTGTGCACGACCACGTCCAGCCGGCCGCGCTCGGCGAGGATCCGGTCGACCGCGGCGTCGGCGGAGTCCTGGGAGGTGACGTCCAGTTCGACGGCGTGCACGTCGGCCCGGTGGTCGGTGCCGTAGCGGGTCAGGTCGGCCGCCGCGGTCGCGTTGCGGGTCGTGATCCGGCGGATGCCCGCGTACACGGTGTGACCGGCGAGGGCCAGAGCACGCACGGACAGTGCCCCGATGCCGCTGGAGGCCCCGGTGACGAGGATGACCTTCCCTGTTTCGTCGTTGGTCATGGCAGGGCCTTTCGTTGGTCGATGGGGTGGCTGACTCGGGGGGCGGTTTCAGATGATTCCGCCGTTGGCGCGGACGACCTGTCCGTTGATCCAGTGGCCCGCCGGGGAGGCCAGGAACGCGACGACCTCGGCGATGTCGGCCGGGGTACCGAGGCGCTCCAGCGGAGGCTGGGCGGCCAGACGGGCGATGGTCTCCTCGTCCTTGCCGTCCAGGAACAGGTCGGTGGCCGTGGGGCCGGGTGCGACGGTGTTGGCGGTGACGTCCCGGCCCCGCAGCTCCCGGGCAAGGATCAGCGTCAGCGCCTCGACCGCGCCCTTGCTGGCGGCGTACGCGCCGTAGCCCGGGAAGGCCAGCCCCACCACGGACGTGGAGAACGTCACGATCGCGCCGCCGCCGCGCACACGACGGGCGGCCTGCTGCAGGACGACGAACGTGCCGCGGATGTTGGTGCGGTGCAGGTCGTCCAGGACGGCCAGGTCCAGCTCGGCGATCGGAGCGAGTTGCATCCGCCCGGCCGCGTGCACGACTACATCGACGCCGGCGGCACCGCCGCCGAACTCGGCTTCGGCCGCGTCGAACAAGGCCGCGACCGCGCCTTCGTCGGCGACGTCCGCGCGCACCGCGATCGCCCGGCCACCGCTGGTGACGGCCTCCTTCACGGCGGCTTCGGCCTCGTCCTGGTTACCGGCGTAGCCGACCACGACGGCGTACCCGTCGGCGGCCAGCCGGCCGACGGTCCGGCGGCCGATGCCGCGCGAGCCACCGGTGACGATCGCGACACGGGGCGAGGCGGAGGGCTGGGCCGAGGCAGCGGTCCCGTCGGGGGTGGTGGGGACAGGCATGGCTGACTCCTGTGGTGGAAGGGGGAGGTGGGCCGCGGCCTTGCCGTTGCCCTGCTGTGTCCTCCACGATCGGCCGGTCCTCCACCCCTAGCCAGGGCTGCGTCTACCCAGGGGATGCCACCCCCTGGCTGCGCTCCGGCCTACGAGCGACCATGGAGGGGTGAACCTTCCAGAACTCGGTGCCTTCCTCAGGACACGCCGCGACCGCATCCGCCCCGCCGAGGTCGGTCTCCCGCAGGGCCCGCGCCGGCGCGTTCCCGGGCTGCGCCGTGAGGAAGTCGCGCAGCTGGCAGGGCTGTCGGCCGACTACTACACCGAGCTGGAACGCGGCAGCGCGAAGAACGGTGTGCAGCCCTCGGCCCAGACCCTGGCCGCCCTCGCCCGCGCCCTGCGCCTGAACGGCGACGAGCGCGACCACCTCTTCCACCTGGCCGAACGGCCGATCCCCCCGTCAGCACACGGACCGTCGGCACACGTGCAGCCCGCGCTCCTCGGACTCCTGGACCGGCTGTCCAACACCCCCGCGCGCGTCATCACCGACCTGCACGAAACCCTGGTGGAGAACGACCTGGCCCTGACCCTGCTCGGCAGGTCCCCGGCACACCGCGGCCCGGCGGCGAGCCTCGTGTACCGCTGGTTCACCGACCCGCAGGCGCGCGAGATCTACCCGTCCGAGGACCACCCGCACCACTCCCGGGTGTTCGTGGCCGACCTCCAGGCAGCGGCCGCCCGGCGCGGCCGGGACGCGGAGGTCACGAAGATGGTCGCCGTGCTGCGCCGCCGCAGCGAGGAGTTCGCGGCCCTCTGGGACACCCATGACGTCGCGGTGCGCCGCATGGACCACAAGAGGATCGTCCACCCCATGCTCGGCGTCATCGAACTCGACTGCCACAACCTCCTCAGCGAGGACGGACGGCAACGCCTCCTGTGGTTCACCGCCCCGCCCGGAAGCCCGGGAGCCGAGCAGCTGGAACTGCTGTCCGTCGTAGGGACCCAGGAGCTGAGCGTCACGGAGGACATGGCACCGGAGAGGTTGTCCGCGACGGAATCCTGATCGCGGCGCTGACCCGCGCGGCAGCGGGAGGACCGCCTTCCTGCCGCCCGGCGGTCCACCTGCCCCGGCGGGCTCCCCGTGCCGCCCCCGCAGTTGGAGACGGCCGTGCAACTCGCCGGAGAGATCCGCTCCTCCACCGTCGCCGTCACCCTCGTCGTCCACGAACACGAACGGCTACGGCAAGCTCCGGCGCCGCACAGAGAAGAGCGGCGACGTCGTGGACCCTCCGAGCGATGAGACACGTCCTACCCGACGGAGGGAACCACCGGCCTCCGGGCGATCAGGACGTCGGCTTTGTGGCGCCAGCCGAGGGCGGAGTAGAGGTGCTGGCCATCCTCGCTGGCAATGAGAAGTCCGGTACGAGCACCCCGGGACACGGCGGCCTCCGCCAGAGCGCTCATCATCGCGCGGCCCAGGCCGCGTCGGCGGTGCGCTGCGTCCGTCTCGATGCGATCGGCGATCGCGTCACCGCCGACCACGGCAATGGACCCGCGCGCCGCCACCTCTCCGGAGGGGGCGTGGAGGGAGACGACCGTGACTGGTCCCTCCGTGCGCAGCTGGCACTCGTACGGCGCGGCAGGCGCGTGCTGCGGGTGCTCGGTCAGGTCAGTCGTCATGAACCACTCCGACCGGTGGAGCAACTCCAGTCCGGCGGCGCGGACGATGGCCTCGGCCGTGCCCGGGCGCAGCGTGGGCACCGTGAGCCAGGTGGTCTGCCGCTCGGCGGCGACGGCTGCCGCCAGCCGTGCCAAGGACTCGGGATCCTCGTCCGCACGCAGCGCGACCACCTCGACCTCGCGGCCGGGCTGGTCGCACTTGGACCGCAGGCCGTCCCCGGCGGGCTCGACCGGCTCGGCCTCGGGCAGCGAGCGGGCGACGGTCCAGCCGTCCAGCCAACGTCGTATCAGCCCTGATTCGATCTTCGTCATCCGGAGATTAGAGCATGACCGCAACGGGTGGGGGTCGCCGGCCATTTGCCGGGCGATCCGTCGGCGGGTCCGGCCAGGAGGGCGAGCCGGACGGTGTCGGCCGGGGAGACCAACTGCGGTACGACCTGGTCGAGCAACAGGCGTGCCGCGCCCGGGACTTCCTCGACGCGTATGGCTGCACCCGCCAGGAACGGCAGACGGTGATGGACATGGCCGCACCACGACCGCATTCCCTCGCGGACTTCATGCAAGAAGCGGCAGCCGCCGGTGACGAGAACTTCCAGCGGCACATCGAGGTGGGCCATCTCGCCTTTTGCGTACGGGACATCCGCGGTGCTACGGCGAGGTGGGCACGTGCGGAGAGCGGAGCACCAGCAGGGTGATCTCGCTGGGGGCGAAGACGCGGAACGGCGGGCCCCAGAAGCCGGTGCCGCGGCTGGTGTAGAGGAGCGTGCGGGTGCCGTGGCGGCTGAGGCCTGCGAGGGCGGGCTGGTCGAGGCGGACCAGGTGGTGGAAGGGCCAGATCTGGCCGCCGTGGGTGTGGCCGGAGAGCTGGAGGTCGATGCCCGCGGCTGCCGCCCGGTCGACGAACTTGGGCTGGTGCGCCAGGAGCAGGACAGGCAGGTCGGGGTCGGCGCCGTTCAGGGCTCCGGCGAGGTGGGCGCGGTGGCCCGGCAGGCCGGAGGACTCGGCGGTGACGTCGTCCACGCCGGCGACCACGAGGGTGTCGCCGCCGCGTTCGAGCAGCAGATGGCGGTTGCGCAGCGGCTCCCAGCCCAGCTCGTCCATCAGGTCGACCCAGCCCTGGGCCTCGCTGTAGTACTCGTGGTTGCCGGTGACGTAGACCCGGGCCCGGGTGGCCTGCACGGTACCGAGTGGGACGGCCTGGGCGCGGCGGCGCTCGGCCGTTCCGTCCGCGATGTCGCCGGTGTGGCAGACCAGGTCGGCTTCCAGGGTGTTCACGGTCTCGCACACCGTTGCCGACCAGCGGGCGCGGTCGAGCGGGCCGTAGTGGGTGTCGGTGATGAGTACGACACGGGTGCCGTCCAACCCGGCACCCAGTCGCGGGAGTTGCACGTCGAGGCGGCGCACGCGTGGCACGCGGCGGGCTTCGGCGTACCCCCAGGCGAGCAGTACGACGGTTGTGCCGAGGACGGCCCAGGTGACGATGCGGGCCCGGTCCTGGCCCTCGCCGACGCCGACCACGGTCAGGGCGAGCCGCAGCAGGACGCCGAGCAGAACGGACCAGGTGAACAGGACCCAGCCGGCGCCCAGCAGGGTGTCACCGACGATCGCCAGCCCGTCCTGCTGGCGCCGGCCGTGGCCGCGCACCATCGCGAGCGGCATACCGACGAGACCGAGGACGAACAGGGCGGTGCCGACCAGCGTGACGGGCAGCGGCCAGTGCTGGCCGGTGTACAGGAGCACCCCGCAGGGCACGGCCCACAGCAGGACCGGGGCGATCAGAGGGATGTAGCGCATCAAACGCTGCAGCCGGCTCCGCCGCGGAGCCTGCACTTCGCTGTCGGTGGATCGAGTGTCGCTGGTGTCGGTCACGCTTCCCTCTCTGACCAGGCTGCCGTCCCGGGCACTGTATCTGGTGCCCCTCGGGCCGGCCGGGCGGGTTGGGCCGCTGGACATGGCGGGTGGGGGTTAGCCGCGTCAAACGCACCCCGCCTCGTCGAACGCCCCAGCAGCCAGGCCCTGTTCACGGCAGCATGAACGATCACCACCGCGTGATCCGACATGACCGAGAGGCCCCGATGAGGCTGCTGCTGAGCTCCTGGTTCGCTGTCTGCGCGACGGAGAGGCACTGAACATCCAAGACACCACCACGACGGTCACCTGACGGCAGGCCCTAGGTGTGGCCGTCGCCACCGGACACCTTCAGGGCGATGTCGTCCGCGTAGTAGTTGCCCTGTGCGTACCAGCCGTGCACGTAGATGGTCGCGCTGGTCTGGGACGGGCCCGTGGTGAAGGAGACGGTCAGGGGGCTGTAGCGGGAGGGGGATGTGGTCCAGGTGGAGGTGGCGCCGTTCACGCCCAGGTAGACGTAGGAGCCGCGGACCCAGCCGCTGAGCGAGTAGGTGGTGTTCGGCCGGACCGCGACGGTCTGGTCGCACTGCGCGGTGTCGCTCGAACTCACCGTCCCCTTAAGGGCTTTGGAGCCCGCATGGACGGGTGAGGCGACGATTGAGCCGGGGCTGCCGGCGCAGTTCCACGGCGAGATGCTGCCTGATTCGAAGCCGGGGTTGGTCAGGGCGTCGGCGGCTCCGATCGCGCTCGGGGCGGCCGACGTCGGAGCGGCGGACGTCGGGGCGGTCGACGGTTTCGCCGAGGGTGTGGCCGGGGTTGCTTGGGTGGGGCTTGGGATCAGGAGGGAGCAGCCGAATCCGGCGACTGCCGCCGCGGCGACCGCGATCACCACGGCCGCCCGGCGCTGTCCGGGCCCCAGGCGCGGGCGGTCCACGGGGCGCGGCGGACGGGTGTTGCCGTCGGGTGCGGGGAGTTCCCGTGTTCTGGCGCCGGGGACGGGCGGGAGTTCCTCTGTCTCGCTGTCGGCCGAGGTGTCTGGGACGGGCGCGGTCTCGGTTGCCTGGCCGCGGTAGTGCTTGTCCTGGCGTATCTCGTCGAGCAGTTGGGCCAGCGCATCGGTGCTGCGCGGACGCAGGACGCGAATGGGCTCCAGCGCGGTGCGGTCGTCCCGTGAGTCGGACGCGGGCGGTGTGGGCACGGCGCTCTCCTTACGTCCCGTGGCAGAGACCGGAACTGTCCCTGTGGGATTGATACGCAACGTCCGCTGCGGAGGTTCAGCCGGTGTCGTGCCCGGAGAGGACGCGCTCGACGTCCGTGAGGTCAGGGACAGCCGTACGTCGACCGGGCGTTGACACGGACCGGTCTGAAGTTCTCGGCCGCTCCGGCTTCTGGTTTCTGGCTCTTCTTCGTCGGGCTCACGTCACCGTCGCGTGGGCCGCACCCACCAGCGCGGCGTCCCCCGCGGGGCCGGCAGGCCGCATCGAGCGAGTGCTCCCTGCGCCGGCCGCCGCTCCGGGACGTACGTCGTCCGGCGTCCAGCCTCCGGTCACGAGGCCGGTGGACAGTGCGGGGGCGACGAGGTCCCAG